>DBFEBE010000043.1:0-8883 GCA_048318985.1 Collinsella sp. | reverse complement strand
GGGTATGTAAAACAAGTGGTTGGAAATTGGTAAATCTCTGGTTGGTTGCTGTTGAGTCTAAATCAACTCATCCAACCATCTTTCTAACAGCTGGAGCTGCAATAATCCAACCACTTATTTAACGTCTCTATGTATCATGTCGAAGTCAATCAGCTCTAGTTGCTCTACGAACTTCTCTAGATATGAGGCGACTTCCTCGTCATTCACGAAGAGCGGCCTATCCTGCGTGAGCCTTCCTGAACTGTCCTGCGGATAGCGAAGACTGATGCCGTTGTCGTCGATGTCGGCTACGGCCTCTACGAATGCGCCCATATTTTTGATGGCCCTGTTGTCCTCACGGCACCTCTGCCCTGGGAACCTCGAGAGCAGTGAGCTCCACAGCTTCGTGAGGCTGTGCTCTCTCTTGGGCTCGACTCCGCACTTCCTAATCACCCTCTTGATAGCTAGTTCCATGCAGTGTCTCGTGAGGAACAGGACCGGGATCGCATAGGAGTGCTTCAGCATCACGTACATCCCAGGTCGGTCGATGGCCCTTCTTCCGGCGGCCGCCAGTTCCTTCGCGGCGTTGAGGAACGAGCGGATGAACTCCTCCTCGAACATCTCGCCCTTGAGTTTTTCCTTCATCAAGACGGATGAGTCGAGCAGGGAGAAATCCCTCAGGGTGGGGTCGTTAAAGCCGTTCATCTGGGGCTTCATCACTTGACGCCCCACGTATCTAGGAAATACATGCTCGGTGAATATGCTCCCCATTAATGGACCTCCCCAGTCGTTGCGTCGACCTTCACTCCCGACCTCGGGTCTATGAACTCGTCCACGGCCTCGTCCTCGCGGTCGGGCTCGGTCACGAAGAGCGGGCCGGGAGCATCGATGCGAGGGCCGATCGTGAGCCCGTTGCTCGCGATGATGCGGTCGAGGTTCTGCCTGCGGTAGAGGGTCCTTGCCCGAAGCGTCTCGAACGAGTATCCGCGCCCTCTCATGTCCGTTTCGTTGATGAGCCGGTTCGCGCACTCGGTGTAGCCGTTCGAGATGCGGCTGGGGCATTCCCAGTAGTTGAAGATGAACTCGCGGTGGTTCTGGACGGTCCGAGCAAGGGCTCTGAACGGATCGAACTCCCTGCCATCGGGAATTTCCCGAATCCAGGCGTCGAACGCCGCCTCAGCCTCCTCGCGTGAGGACGGATGGTCGTCGTAAATGCCGAAGAAGTCCTCCTTGAGGTCGTACGCGGTCATCAGCGTCGAGTAGGAGGGGTCTTCCCGTAGCGCCCTTAGGGCCGACGCCTCGTAGGGGCTGAGGTCGCGTGTCCGCTTCCTGAGGGCGTAGGCGAGGCCCTTCTTTAGCTCAAGGCGGCCCTTCCTGTCGAGGGCTCCCTGGAGGCCCTTGCGGACCGCGTCTAAGGCCTCGTTGGCTCCCCTCACGACATGGAAGTGGTCGATGACCCATGTCGCGTTCGGGGTGTACTTGGCTATGCTCCTCCAGAACGGCCGGTACATGTCGCTCGAGACCCATCGTACGCGCTCGAGGCCCTCCAACGAGGAGAAATAGGCGTCGAGGTCGGACTGCGTCCTGCCGGGCACCATGTCGAAGACCGTCCTGTGCTCGAGGTCGGTGATCACGGTCACCATGCCGACCCTCTTGAGGTTCTTCTCGTCTATGCCCAGGAACGCCGGCACCTTGAAGCGAAGCCTCGAGGCGTTCTCGCGGACGTAGTCCTCGAAGACGTTCTTCACGGTGACGTGCGAGAGCGGGTACTCCTCGGCGACCTCGCGGAAGGTGAGCCTGAGTGAGCGCTGGGCGATGTCGGCGTATGCCGCTTCCGTCATTCGGTGACCCGCGTCGACCCCGCCTATCGCCGGGCGCCACACGTAGCCGCACTCCGGGCATCGCATCCGCGGGAACCCTATCTCGAGCCTCGTCGGGATGCCCAAGTGTGGCGTCGACACAACGCCGACGGTCCTCGCGCCGTGGCTGTGCAGCGTCCCGCCGCACTCGGGGCACGATGCGGGGACGGGCCCGCGGTATCTCAGGTCGAACTGCTGGAGCCTCCTGCCGCAATCGACCTTGGTCGCACTGCCGATGAGCTCGCAGCCCCGGACGCCGAGCAGCTCCTCGACGTAGCCCGCCGCGCCCATCTATTCCCCCTTCGAGAGGTAGGAGGCGAGCTCGGCGATGTCGTAGCGCTTCCCCTGCGAGATGAGGTCGTACACCTGGTCGGCCAGGGGCTCGATCGCCTGCGGGTCGTCGAGCGCCTGCTCGGCGAGGTCTCCCAGCTCGTTGCTCATCATCGACATGAGGGCCCTGATGACGATGTTGCGCAGGCGCCCGTCCGCGAGGACAGCCTCCTTCGTGTTGCTCGTGTTCGTGATCTGCGTGTTGGTCACGGGGTCTGCCGCCACGGCGTCGGAGACCGCATTGACGGCTCGGGCCTTCACGAGGGGGTCGCCCTCGTCGCCCCACGTGCGGTTCAGCCTCTCCACGATCCTCGCCATGGTGTCGCGCTTGGGAGCGGCGCCTGAGCCGCCCGCGCCCATCGGCATGAGCTCGCCGCCCTCGACCCCCTCGGGGACCTTCTGGGCCGATATGCGGAAGTCCCGGAGCACGAGGCCGCGCACGTCGACGTCGTCGAGCGAGGTGCCCGCGATCCTGTGGCCGAGCAGCTTTGCGAAGCTGTAGAACACCTCGAGGTCGGGGTCGCCGAAGTCGAGCGCCTGGGACAGGAACGTGTAGGCGGAGCAGTACTTGGAGAGCTTCTTCCTGAAGGTCATCAGCTCCGCGACGCGTCCCGCCGCCTCGTCCGCGCTCCTCTTGGCCCTCTCCGCCTCCTCGGCCTCGCCGGCCGCCTCCGCCCGGTTGGCGCACTCCAGCCAAGTCTCGTAGGAGTCCCTGGCCGCCGCGAACCTCTCGCGGAAGATCTCGGCGGGCCCGGAGACGGCGGAGTAGAGGGCGGTCCTGTAGGCATCGCTCTCCCCGCCGGCTGCGAGGCCCTTGGACCTGTAGAGCGCCTCCTTGAACCCCTCGACGTCTCGCGTCGCGAACACGTCGGCCGCGTCGAGGGCGTCCTTCAGGTCGTAGACGACGTTCGGGTCCTGGGCCGCGCTCATCGTCGCGCCCTTGTCGTAGGTCTTGAAGGCGGCGAGAACCGTCTCGGGGTCGTTCACGAAGTCGACGACGAAGACCCTGTCCTTGCCGGAGCACGTCCTGTTGACGCGCGAGTAGGTCTGCACGATCTCGATGGCGTTGCCGAGCGGCTTGTCGACGTAGAGGGCGACTAGCTTCTTCTGGTCGAACCCGGTCTGGAACTTGTTGGCCACGATGAGCAGCCTGCTCTCGGGGCGGTCGAACGCCCTCTCGACCGGGCCCTGCCCGGTCGGGTTCATGTTGGCCTCGGTGTACTCGTATCCGCGCTCGATGAGGGCGAACGGGTTGTCCTCGAGGTACTCGTCCTCGGGCAGGACGCACCTGTCGCCCAGGACCTTCTGGGAGAAGGCGACGAGCGGCTCGCCGGGCACCTTGAAGCGCAGCCTCGGCTCGACCTTGGCGGGGTCGAGGTCCGGGCGGGCGCGGAGGTACGCCTCTATCGCGTACTTGTAGCGCACGACCTCGGGACGCCCGGAGGTGACGATCATGGCCTTGGCCTCGCCGTTCAGGAGCGGCGCCACGTTGTCGACGAAGTGGTCGATGATCCACTTGGCCTTCTCCATGACGTTCGTCGGGTGGAGCGAGCGCCACTTGGCGATCTTCCTCCTGGCGCGGCGCTCGTCGACGAGTCTCCCGTCGGCGTCCTCGGACTCGTCCTCGATTCTCGTGAGGGTCTTCAAGGGCACGTATCCCGAGAGCGGGTCGATGATGTAGCCCTCCTCGATCGCCTGCCGCATCGGGTAGAGGTGGAAGCTGCCCATGACCGGGTTGCCGTCCTCGTCCTCCTCGCCCGTCGGCGTGCCGAAGAGGGTCTTGGTCTCGGCCTTGGGGGTCGCGGTGAACGCGAGGAAGGAGACGTTCGGCGGCATGAGGTTGCTCGCCTGCATCTGGGCGAAGTAGGCGTCCATGACCGACCCGTCGTCGCCCGAGTCGTCGTCGAAGTCGAGCATCCTCTCGAACTTCAGCTTGTCCGCCGCCGCGTTGAAGGCGGTCTTGAGGGACGCCGCCGAGCTGCCCTCCTGGGAGCTGTGCGCCTCGTCGACGATCACCGCGAAGCCGGCGCCGTCGAGCTCGGGCAGCACCGCGATGTCCGGCCAGGCGTAGAGGAACGTCTGGATGGTGACCACGACGATCTCCCTCTTCTGGCGCAGGGCCTCGACGAGCTGGGAGCTCTTTGAGCCGTCCGAGACGGCGTTGCCCCTCTCGTCGCGGCCGATCATGACGACCTGTCCCGTCACCTTGGAGAGCTGGGAGATGGTCTTCTTTATGTTCTGGTCGAGCGACAGCCTGTCGGTGACCACCACGACGCTCGAGAACATCTTCTCGCCGTCCGCGCGGCGGAGCCTCGCGAGGTCGTGCGCAGCCCATGAGATGGTCTCGGTCTTGCCGGAGCCGGCCGAGTGCTCGATGAGGTAGCGGCGCCCCGCCCCGTGCTCGCGCGCGTCGGCCAGGACCTTCCTCTCGGCGTCGAACTGGTGGTAGCGGGGGAAGATCTGGGTCGCCTGTCTGCGCCACCGGCCGCTCGCGTCCTGCCTGTCCTCGACCTCCTCGAAGACGAAGCGGTCGAAGATGGACAGCCAGTTGTCGCGCTGGAGGATGGTGTCCCAGAGGTAGTGGGTCCTGTACTCGCCCTCCGGCGCGTCCGGGTTGCCCGCCCCGCCGTCGCGTCCCAGGTTGAACGGGAGGAAGCGGGGCCTCGCCGACTTGCTCGGGAAGGGGCCGAGGTTCGTGCACATCCAGACCTCGTCCTCGGAGACGGCGAAGTGGACCACGGCGCCCCTCTTGTACATGAGCAGCGGGTTCTTCCTGCCGCCGTCGGGCTCCACCGGCTTACGCTCGTCGGCGTACTCGTCGATGGCGTCACGCACGGTCTGGGTGAGCTCGGTCTTGACCTCGCCGGTGGCGACGGGGATGCCGTTGACGAACAGGACGAAGTCGAGAGACTTGCTCCCGGCGGTCTGGTAGTGGACCTGGTGCATGAAGCGCAGGATGTTGGCGTCGTAGCGCTCCCTCGCCCCGGGCACGCGCTCGTCGTCCGGGTAGCCCGCCATGCACTCGATGGTCTGATAGCCCGCCATCTGGAAGCCCTTGCGCAGCGTGAGGACGGTGCCGTTCCTCTCGAGACTCTTCACCAGGGCGCGCTTCAGCTGGTCGGCCCAGCGGGCGCCCTTCTCTCGGCGCATCTTGTCGAGCTTCTCCGGCGCGGTGGCCTCGAGCCAGGCGACGAAGTCGTCGAACACGAGTGCGTCGTTCGGGTCGAACCCCGTATCGTCAGGTGAGAGGGCCCAGCCCGAATGCTCCAGCCCTGCGACCTTGCGAGATATGTAGCGCTCGAACGGCGCCTCCTGATGGATCTTCCGGCTGCCGTCGAAACTGACGTCGAGATCGGATTTGCCTGGGATATGCATATCGACCTTTGTCATGGTTAGGCCTCCATACAGTCGATTTTGCCGGTCACGGCGTGGTGGATGACGGACTTGCGGTACTCGCCGAGCTTCTCGATGAGCTGCTCCTGGCGGGCGATTGCCTCGTCGATGGCCGCGCAGCGCTCGTCGAGGTAGTTCGCGACGGTTATTTGCGTTTCAAATGGGGGTTCAACTATGGTGATGCCCTTCATCTCTGCCCATTTTGTGGTCCAAAGGTCGTCTACTATTCCGTGACCGTTCTTATAAAACTCATCAGCAAATAGGGTCGTGTGAAACAACCAGTCATAGAAGCGTGGCTCCATATGTTCTCGGGGGATAAGTACCGTATTGATAAGGGATACGGAGCCATCTTGTCTTGCTATTCCGCATGATCCACGTCTATCTGACCTGCTGTTGATTACGAAGTCTCCCTCCATAACCAACTTCCTATCGTCATGCGCATCGGTCTTGGCAGCGCTATCAAGTTGAGGAACGATGCCTTGCATGGTTACGGACAATGGCTCGTAATCGCAATCGCTGACTTTCGTGTTGCGCAGGTCATAGACCTGTCCGATTTTCGTTAGACGCCAATTCGCCGGCACCTCGCCGATCCAGTCGACTCCGCTGTCCTTCATCTCTGTGTTCGGGTCGAGGCCCTTCGTCACGGCATGCGCAATGAGTGACTTCTTGTATTCCTTGAGCTTCCCGATGACATCGCGACGCTTCGCGACATCCTCGTCGATGGCCGCGCAGCGCTCATCGAGGTATGAGATGATTCGTCGCTGCTCCGCAAGTGGAGGGCGGGGGATTCTCGAATTGTCCCAGTCAAATTGAGTCATACTCGGCTTAGCCGTGTTGGTCATATATGGCTTAATGTCAACACAGGTTGCAGCATAGTAGAAGAACTTCAGTGAGAGCTTTTTACTTGTGATTTTCGCATCAAAAGCTGTATCGACGTTCCAGTAGAGCCCGGTAACAAGTTGGGGGCAATCTAATGTTCCCTTTCGTCCAAGAAGCACCGCTGGCCCATTCTTATGCTCGCCACAGGTTTTAAAGGGTTCGCCCCCGCTGCCCCAAACCGGAATATCACCAGGCGTTGTGGGGTCGGAGCCATGTCCAATTGAAACATCCGCCTTTATCGGAACGATTTCCCAGTTGACCGGCACCTCGCCGATCCAGTCAACGCCACTGTCCTTCGTCTCCCTCATGCCAGGAACCCCCTCATGAGCTCGCCGAGGCCGTCCTCGAGCTCGAGGATCTCCTTAGCGATGACTTGCGGGTCGCGAGGCTTCTCGTACTTGTAGAAATACCTGTTGAACGAGATGGTCGTTCCGACGACGCCAACCCCGCCGTCGCCGAGCGGGTTGGCCGTGAGCCCGCTCTTGGCGTCGTACTTCGGCTCGTCCTTTACGGACTCGTCCACCACGGCGTCGGGAGCGTAGGGCAGCACCTCGGTCGCCATGTAGTCGTTGATTTCCATGCCGATTGGAACGTTCTCCGTGTCCTTGAGCTCGGGGTCGAACACCGGATTGCCCTTCGCATCGATTGCGGGAGTCGCGGACGGGTCTCGACGTCCGAAGACCTTGACGAGGGCGTCGGCGAGGGCGGCCTTCTGTGGCTTGGGCTTTTCGATCGCTTTGTGAAGCTTCTCGGTCGCAGCCAGGACCTCGCTGTATGTGAGCGAGGCGCCCTCGTTCTTCTCAACCCAGGAGCGAATGGCGGCGCGGCTCGCGTCCGACAGCTTCTCCATGGGCTTGCTGAGGGTAAAGAGGGCATCCAGCCCATCGACCGAGGGCTCAATGACAACGCGCAGCGGGCGCTGCGTGGTCACCTTGCGGTACATGAAGTTCTCGACCGGGACGATGACCGACCTGCCGTGGTCGTGCCCGTCTACGTAGGTGCGCACGATCCACGCGGCCTGGTCCTCGCCGATCTCGTAGCGCTTGTTCCCTTGGCTCTTGCGCAGGGCGGTCTTCTCCTCCGAGGCGTCGATGAGCTGCACGTACCCCTTGCGGTTCTCCGGCTTGTGGTTGTTGAGCACCCAGATGTAGGTTGCGATGCCCGTGCGGTAGAAGATCTCGGTCGGCAGCTTCACGATGCAGTCGACGAGGTCCTCGCTGAACAGCCAGCGGCGGATGCCCGATGGCCCGCTGCCGGCATCCCCGTTGAACAGCGGGGAGCCCGAGAGCACGATGGCGGCCTTCCCGCCGCCCTCCTTGGGAGGGGCCATCTTCGCCGCGACGTTCTGCATGAAGAGCATGCTGCCGTCGTCGATGTCGGGCTTGCCGGCGCCGAACCTGCCATCGAACCCACGGCCCATCTCCTCGAGGACGGCGTCCTTCTCCTTCTTCCACTCCTTGCCGTAGGGCGGGTTCGTGAGCTGGTAGTTGAAGGTGCGTCCCTCGAACCTGTCGTCGTCGAGGGTGTCGCCGAGCATGATGCCGGCCGACAGGTCGGTCATCTGGTCGAGCACGTCTCCCGAGCCCCCGGCGATATTGCGCAGCATGAGCGCGGCCTTGCCCATGGCCCAGGTCGCGTCCTCGAGCTCCTGGCCGTAGGGGACAATCTTGGTTGGGCTCTTGAAGTGCCCCTTGTCGTGCCACTCGTCGAGCTGGTCGAGCGCGTCGCAGATGAAGCCGCAGGTGCCGCAGCTGCCGTCGTAGAGCGTGCGGATGTCGCCGTTGTCGGCGTTGAGGAGCGTGTCCTCGTTCGCGAACAGGAGCGCCGTGGCGAGCCTCGCCACGTCCTTCGGCGTCATGAAGTCCTCGGCGTCCTGCGAGATCTCCTCGCCGTATCGCTGGATGAGGTGCTCGTAGATGTCGGTCATCATGCGGTCGGAGACCGTCTCGGGCCCGAGGTCGAAGCCCGAGAAGCGTGTGCACACCTCGTAGAGCATGCCCTTCTCATCAAGCTTCTCGCAGGTCTGGCGCATCTCGAAGCGCTGCAGGACCTCGCGGGCGTTCACGGAGAAGCCGTTGATGTAGGCCATGAGGGCGTCACAGGTCTTCGTCGCCCCGAGGTTGGAGAGCGTGAAGCTCGTGACGTTGTAGAAGCAGTGGCCGGAGAGGGCGCAGTACTTCGGGTCGTCGTCGTCCCAGACTCCCTTGGCGGCCTGTCTGCTTACGGCCGCCCGCGTAGGCTCGAGGGCGCACTCGAAGCGCCTCAGCACAGCGAAGGGAAGGATGAGCTTGTTGTAGTCGGCGGGTTATAGGCAAGAAAGTGTGTCCGTTTTAGGGGTGTAAGGGCAGGTCAAACCCTCGATAAACCATCGTTTAAATTTCGGAGGCAGGTTTAAGTGCCTGGCAAGAATGTGTGTCCGCTTTCGACTTGACACCGCAGGTCA
>DBFEBE010000042.1:0-4655 GCA_048318985.1 Collinsella sp. | reverse complement strand
CGCGGGGCGGGGATCCGGTCCTCCACGGGATGCACACAACTCCGCTTCGAAATTTACTGGATGGTCGACCTTACGTTGCCCCGGCGTTGCGAGCCAACTCGCATCCCGCTTCGAGCAACTCGTCTCGTAGCTCGACAGTCGGCGCCTCCGCATACACGCGGACCACCGTCTCCGTTCCGGAAGGACGGAGGAGCAACCAGGACTCATCGTCGAATTCGAGGCGAAGCCCATCCATGTGACTCACCGCTGCCGGCGCTCTTCCCGCCACCTGAGCGGGATTCAGACCCGGTAGGACGGTTCTGAGAATCTCGACGTCCTCATTGGCCAAACGGAGGTCTCGCCGTGCATACGACATCGACCCGCACGCATCTTCAAGCTCTTCGAGAAGCTGAACGAGCGTCTTCCGCTCCCATGCCATCAGCTCGCATATCAAAAGCGCGCTCAACAACCCGTCGCGTTCGGGAAAGTGGAATGGATACCCGAATCCTCCGGTCTCCTCGCCACCCATGAGAATCGTTCCTTTGAGCATCTCTCTATATATATGTTTAAAGCCGACCGGCTTCACCACATAACGGCACCCGAGAGCGCGGGCGGCACGACGAACCAGCGTCGATGTCGAAAGCCCGAGCGCGACGTTCCCCGACATGCCGCGATTGCGTACCAGGTGATGCAGGATGAGGGCCATGAGCCTTTGGGGGCTCACGTATCTTCCCCGTTCGTCGACGGCGGCCAAGCGATCCGCGTCGCCATCGTTCACCAGTCCGATATACCCGTCGCGGGCCGCAACCTCCTGCTCGCATTCGTCGACCCACGGCTCGATAGGCTCAGGCCGCATCTCGTCGCGGCCCTCGTCCCCTGCGCCGTGGATCTCGTGCACCTCGATGCCGAGGCGTCTCATCGCCGACACCATGTGACTCGCCCCCGAACCGTACATCGGGTCGTAGACTACCTTGATGCCCGATGCCGAGATCAGCTTGCGATCGACGAGGGATACGAGGTCGTCGAGATAGGGCGTAACGAAATCCACCGTCTTGTACACGCCGCGGTCGACCGTCGGATCGGAGTCGATCATGCGCTCGACCTCATCGACGAACTCAGAGGAGCCCGCGCCCCCGTCGGAAACGCGAAACTTGATTCCAAGATAGTCATAGGGGTGGTGCGAGCCGGTAACCATGAGGGCGCCGCACGCGCCGTCATCCCTGGAGACGGCCCAGGAGACGGCGGGCGTGGGCACGTACCCGCGCGCGAGGCGCACGTCCAGGCCGTGCGAAGCGAGAACGCGGGCCGATAGCACCGCTGCCGCGCGGGCGCCGGCGCGCGTGTCGTACCCGACGTATACGACTGCACCGGGTTCCCGCTTCGACCACAGCGATGCAGCGGCGTCGGCCACGCGCACGACGTTCTCTTCTTGAAAATCCCCGTCGAGGCGGGCGCGCCATCCATCGGTGCCGAATCGAAGTATCGTGCTCATTGCACCCGTGCTCCCGTTCCGCGTCATAAGTTCCAGCATCCACCATACCCGCGCTCGACAGGCGTCAAACGATACGGGACCCATCTTCAGAGGAAACTAAGGGGTCGGTCGCTTCGGTCGCGCGCCGCGACCTCCACGAGGGGCGTGATCGCTCTCAAGCACCTCCGCCATCGCGGACAGGGTTCGCAGGCCCGTTCCGCAGCACGCACCGACGATGCGGGCGCCGTCCGCACGCCACTGAGCGCACGCCTCGGCGAACGCGACGGGGTCCTCGTCCCATGAGAGCGCGCCGCCATCAGCGCGATGCGGCGCCCCCGCATTGGGGCGCACCATGATCGCCTTGTCGGTGAGGCGCGCCAGACGGCGGACGGATTCCGTCGCCGCCAACATCGAGCAGCAGTTGACCCCCACGGCGCTGGCGCCGGAGTGCAGCGCCTCCAGGCACGCCGCCTCGATACCGAGGCCGTCGCCCAGAAGATCGCAGTCGTCGTCGACTGCGAAGCTCACCAACAGCGGCATGCCGTACAAGACATCGTTCACACCGGCGAGCGCGGGGACGATGTCCCGCATGGAGCAAAACGTTTCCAGCAGAATCCCCGATGCTCCCGCCTCGAGCAGGCACCGGGCCTGCTCCCTGTAGGCAGCCAGGGCGCGGCGATACCCGACATCGCCCACGAGCGTCCAATCCGTCCCGCACGGCCCCATGGACCCCAAGGTGCACGGCGCGGCGGCGCGGCGGGCGCAAAACACCGCCGCGCGGTTGACGCGCTCGACGGTCTCCGAGATACCGTCCCTGGCGAGGGCGGGACCACTTGCCTGGAACGTGTTCGTAATCGCTATGTCGGCTCCCAGAAGGCGATAGAGCGCATGGATGCGCTCCACCTCCGAGCGCTCGGCGATGTTCCAGTACGCAGGGGGAACCTCCGACGCACCGACCTCCGCCTGAAGCATCGAGCCCATGGGGCCCTGAGCAAGAAGCACCCCGCGCTCGAGATGCTCCGCCAGCCATTCGGCCGCCGGCCGATCGTAGGAGTCGACGGCGGGCGCCGCCGAGTCGAAGCGCGCCGCGCCCCGTCCTTCGTCCACGGACATGTCAGCCGTCCCCGTCAGCACGCGCTCGGCGAGGCATGGCGGTCGAGAAAGGCCACCAGGCGGCTCATGGTGTCCTCGGACAGCGCATGCTCCATCTGACACGCCTCGCTGTCGGCTCGCTCGAAGTCCACACCGAGCTCCAACACGAGGAAATTGCGAAGCGCCTGATGGCGTGCCCAGACCGCCTGGCCGATCTCGCGGCCGAGATCGGTGAGCATGACCTTTCCGTAATGAGACTGCTCAACGAGCCCCTGCTCCTTAAGCACTGTAACGGCCTTGTTCACCGACGCCTTGGAAACCTCGAGAGCCTGGGCAATATCCACCGAACGGATGCCCTCGGTTGCCGGCGTCTCCTCCTCGAGACGGACGATGCACTCGAGATAGTCCTCGTTCGCCATGGTGAGATGCAGGTGGCGGGCGGTGTCAATGGCTTCCATGAATCCGTTCCCCTTCGACTGTTTGGTGAGGACAGTGTAGCGCAATCCTATGATGGCGAGGTGTCGTCGAGACCGTGCGCTGCCGCCCGCCGGCCATCCGGTGGGGCGAATCCGATTCCCCGTTTGCGCGGCGGGCGGCCCAGTCATATTACTATGGACACGACCGCATTCCACGTTCGCCCCAAAGGCCAACAGACAAGAGGAGGCAGCCATGAGCTCTTACCAAACCGATGTCCTCGAACGCTTCTTACGCTACGTCCAGGTCGACACGCAGTCCGCCGACGAGCATTGCGACCAGGTGCCCTCGACGAGCATCCAATTCGACCTCGCCCGCATGCTGGCCGACGAGCTCACCGGGCTCGGAGCGCGCGACGTCAACGTTTCCGACCACGCCTACGTCACCGCCTGGATCCCCGCCTCCGAGGGCGCCGGCGACCGGCCGCGCCTCGGACTCGTCGCGCACCTCGATACAACCGAGCAGGCGCCGGGCTACGGCGTCAAGCCCCATATCGTCTCCTATGGCGGAGGGAACCTCGTCTGCGGGACCGTCGACGGGGTCGAGGTCTCGCTGTCCCCCGCCAAGGTTCCCGCACTTGACGGGCTCGTCGGCGAGGATCTCGTCTGCACCGACGGAACCACCCTGCTCGGCGCGGACGACAAGGCGGGCGTAGCCGAGATCATGGCGCTTATCGCCCTGCTTTGCCAAAATCCCTCCCTGCCGCATCCCGAGATCGGAGTTTGCTTCTGCCCCGACGAGGAGATCGGCCACGGCGCGGAGCTCCTCGATATCGAAGGGTTCGGATGCACCTACGCCTACACCGTCGACGGAGGCCCCATCGGGGAGCTTGAGTGGGAGTGCTTCAACGCAGCGGAGGCGACCGTTCGCTTCCAAGGCTTCTCCATCCATCCCGGTGACGCCAAGGGCCGCATGGTCAACGCGTCCGAGCTGTTCGCACGCTTCCACAGCCTTCTGCCCGCCGCGCAGCGGCCTGAATACACCGAGGGGTACGAAGGCTTCTACTACCTCGAGGGCGTCAGCGGCACCGTGGAACACGCCACTGCGCGCTACATCATCCGCGACCACGACGCCGCGAAGTTTCAAGCTAAGACCGAGCACCTGCTGCATGCCGCCCGCTTCGTGAACGAGGAGCAGGGCGAGGAGCGCGTTACGGTCGAGGTGAAGCAGCAGTACCGCAACATGGCCGAGGTCGTCGTCGCTCATCCCGAACTTATCGACGAGGCGCAGCGGGCATTCGAAGCCGCAGGGGTGGTCCCGAACGTCATCCCCATCCGCGGCGGCACCGACGGTGCTCAGCTCTCCTTCCGAGGGCTCCCTTGCCCCAACCTTTCGACCGGAGCCTACTGCTGCCACGGCGTCAACGAGTTCATCCCCGTCTCGTCCCTGAACAAGATGGTCGACGTCCTCGTGGAGCTGGTATCCCGCTTCGCATAGACGGAGATGTCTCCACAGTGCGCGCCGATGCGACCCGCACATCAAAAAGAAGGCTCGGAACTGAACTGCGCCCCAAAACTTGGACGAGCTAAATCATAACCGCTACGCGGCCCCCCGAAGGGCCTGCTCCCGGAACTCCACCGGGGTCAGGCCCTTCAGCTTGACCTGGCGCCTCACGTGGTTCCAGTGGCGGATGTAGGCC
>DBFEBE010000041.1:0-19472 GCA_048318985.1 Collinsella sp. | reverse complement strand
CCCCCCCCCTCCGCACCGCGCGATACCCGACTCCCGGCGGGCCGGCGCGCGCGAGAACCGCCCCCTCTTTCCCCATGCATCAGAAGTCGCGACCTCCCGGTCCGTCCTCGCCCTCGCGCGAGTCGTTCCGCGCGCGCCACTCATCGAGCCCCTCGTCGCGATCGCGCGCGCCACCGCGGTTCCGGATGAGCGCATAAGCCGCAAACGTTCCGCCGAGGACCAGGGCGCCCGCACCGATTCCGACGCCATTCGGAAGCTTGATGCCGGAAAGGGCGGCACCGACGGTATCGAGTCCCTCATGGCCGCCCACGTCGGTCGCCACCGCCCGGGACGCATCGGGCTCGAGGGCGATGATGTCTCCGGACCGCCCCACGAGCACCAGGCCGCCGTCGCGGTCGACAAGCGGGGCGGCGGAGCACCAGGGGTCAGGCGTCCCGCCGACGGACGAGGCGTCGCACACCGTGTCCACCGCGCAGGAGCCGTCCGCTGCCCGCTCGATCCTCTGCAGGCCGCCCTCGGTGACCGCGTAGACCGTCACCTCGGCCGCAGGCAGCGAGGCTCCCCGGCAGCATGCGACCCCGCGCGCGGCCACAGGAGATGCCGCCGGTACCTCACCGACCGCGTCGATTCGGGCGCCTTCGCCGGATACCTGGATGTCGAGGGCGATGAACGCATCGTCGGCTGACCACACGCCGCCGCGGGCCGCCGCGACGGGGGCGCAGTCCGCCAGGTCGCGCCCCACATCGAGGCGCGCATCCTCCATCAGGCCGTCGCGGTCGCGCAGCAGCGACAGACGGCCGTCCGACGTCCCGGCGAGGACGGCATCGGCGCACCTCCGGGCATGACCCGCGGACTCCGCATGCCCGCCCGCGTACACCGGGGCGACCCGCGCCCCGATCGGGCTACCGAGGTTGAATTCAGCCCGCTTCGCCCCATCGCTCGCCGAGAAGAGGCGCACGGCGGGCCCGCCGTCGACGACCGCGACGCCGTCGGCCAGCGCCACCAGGGTCGGCAAGGGCGGATTCCCCTCCGCCTCGTACTCCACAGCCCAGAGCTCCTGCGCATCATAGCCCGAAAGCCCGACCACGCGAACGCGGCCCGGGGCGCCGAACGCCGCGTACAGCACCGCCCCGTCCGTCGCGACCGCAGCGGCACCCCACGCCGTTCCGTCCGACGGTGCAGGCGACGCCGCGATGCGCTCGAGGTCCTCCGTATACAACGCGACCGCGCCCCCTGCCTCCGGCACCGCCAAGGCGCTATCGATGAACAGCATCTGGCTGCAGGGGGAAACCGGGGCGAACGGGTCGGACGCGGCGACCCGTTCGCCCGTCTTCGCGTCGATCGCGACGACCGCCTCGCCCGCGAGCGCGTACGCCCGCGTCGAAGACCCGATCTGGCGCAAGGCGACGGGCCCGTCCGCATCCGCCGGGAAGCGCCATGCGACGCCTCCCGACAGCGGGGCGGAAACCGGGACGCAACCGGGGACGATGGCGACGGGAGCCGTCGTCGCGTAACCGGGCCAGGCCGTATAAGGCTCGTCGGGCAGCCCTTCCGCCCGGGCCGGGCCGGGCTGGACCGCGCACGAGGCGGCCCCGAGCAGAACCGCGGACGCGAGCGCCCCTCTCCTCGAGATGCATGGTTGTTCCACCGCGACCGCCCTTTCGCCCGCATCAAGCCGTATCCACCACGCCATTATAGAGGGCGCGCGGCGATAGGGAGACAAGCGCCCAACGGAGGCTAAAACGAGTTATCAAGCCTATCGAGGCGCTCGAACACCCTCAAATTCGTGCTGTTTGCGAACAAATGGCTGCGGGCGTTCAGGCAGGGCGCGCCTGCGCTACCATCGAAGGGCACGAGAAACCGACCCATAGGAGCATCTCCATGGACGTCACCGCCATCATCATGGCCGCGGGTCAGGGGACCCGCATGAAATCGAACCACGCCAAGGTCTCGCACAAGATCCTCGGCAAGCCGATGATCCGCTGGGTCGTCGACGCCGCGATCGCATCGGGCGCGGGGCGCGTCATCGTCGTCGTGGGCAGCCATGGCGACGAGGTCCGCGCCATCCTCGACAGCGCTTACTCCGGCGACCACGCCGCCGCGATCGAATGCGTCGAGCAGACGGAGCGCCTGGGGACCGGGCACGCGGTCCGCGTCGCCCTCGAGGCGACCGACATCGACGCCGGCCCCGTCGTCGTGCTCAACGGCGACCTCCCCCTCATCCAGGCATCGACCATCCGGAGCTTCGCTGAGACCGTCGCCGACGGATCGCACGCCGCCGCCGTCCTCACGTTCACCCCGCCCGAGCCCTTCGGCTACGGGCGCATCGAGCTCGCTGCCGACGGGACCGTCGAGCGCATCGTCGAGCAGAAGGACTGCACGCCCGAGCAGGCGGCCGGCCTGCTCGAATGCAACGCCGGCTGCTACGCGTTCGACGGGGCGCTGCTGGCCGCCCATATCGGCGAGGTCACCTGCGACAACGCGCAATCCGAATACTATCTCCCCGACATGGTGGAGATCCTCAAGTCCCACGGGCACGCCGTCACCATCTCGCATTGCGACGACTACCGGGACGGCCTGGGGGTCAACTCCCGCATCCAGCTCGCCGAGGTGACCGATATCGCACGGGGCCGCATCAACGACCGCCTCATGGCGGAAGGCGTCACCTTCATCGATCCCGCCCAGGCGTGGATCGGCCCCGACGCCCAGATCGGCCGCGACACCGTCGTCTGGCCCCAGACCCACCTTATCGGCCGCTGCCATGTGGGCGAGGACTGCCAGCTCGGCCCCAACACCCGACTCACCGACACCGTCGCGGGCGATCGCTGCGTGATCGACGAGACCGTCGCCGTCGAAGCGGTCCTCGCGAACGACGTCGAGTGCGGTCCGCGCGCCTACCTGCGCCCCGGCACGCACATGCTCGACGGCTCGAAAGCCGGCACGCACGTCGAGATCAAGAAGTCCACGATCGGCGAGGGCTCTAAGGTCCCCCACCTGTCCTACATCGGCGACACGCAGATGGGCGCCGGCGTAAATGTCGGGGCCGGTTCCATCACCTGCAACTACGATGGTAAGAACAAGCACGCCACCACTATCGGCGACCGCACGTTCATCGGGTCCGACACCATGATGGTGGCGCCCGTGAACATCGGGGCGGATGCCATCACCGGCGCAAGCAGCTGCATCACGCGCGACGTGCCCGCTGGCGCGCTCGCTATCGAGCGCAGCGAGCAGCGCATCATAGAGGGTTACACCGAGCGCAGGCGCGCCCGTCTGTAATAGTCCGGCAAGACTCAGATAACGACAGAAGGAGCAAGGGAAATGCCGACAACCGATCCCAAGAAGACGGTGGATATGAACAAGATCCTCCGCGTCTATTCGGGTTCCTCCAACCGTCCGCTCGCGGAGAAGATCGCCGGCCAGCTGGGCGTCGAGCTCTCGGGCCTCACCCTCAAGCAGTTCGCGAACGGCGAGATCTACGCGCGCTACGACGAGACCGTCCGCGGCGCCGACGTGTTCCTGATCCAGTCCGTCGCCGGCGCGAACGTCAACGACATGCTCATGGAGCTCCTCATCGCGACCGACGCGGCCAAGCGCGCCTCCGCCCGCTCCATCACCGCCGTCATCACGCACTACGGCTACGCCCGCCAGGACCGCAAGGCCGGCCCGCGCGAGCCCATCACCGCCCGCCTCGTCGCCAACCTGCTCGAGACCGCCGGCGTGGATCGCATCATTACCCTCGACCTGCACCAGGGGCAGATCCAGGGCTTCTTCGACATCCCGGTGAACCACCTCTCCGCGCTGCCGCTGTTCGCTGACTACTACAACGCGATGAGCTTCGACACCGACAACCTGGTCGTCGTCTCCCCCGACGTGGGCCGCGCCAAGGCCGCCAAGAAGCTCTCCGACATGCTCGGCTGCAGCCTCGCCATCGCCCACGAGGGCCGCCCGCGCCACAACGCCGCCGAGGTCATGGGCATCATCGGTGACATCAAGGGCAAGACCTGCATCATCAACGACGACATGATCGACACGGCGGGCACCCTGTGCGCCAACGTCAAGGAGCTCAAGGCCCTGGGCGCCGGCGACATCTACGTGTGCGCCACCCACGGCATCTTCTCCGGCCCCGCCATCGAGCGCCTGAACGACGCCCCCATCGTCGAGTGCGTCGTCACCGACGCGATCCCCGTCGAGGTCGGCGGCAAGATCAAGACCATCTCGGTCGCAGGCGAGTTCGCCGAGACCATCGCCGCCGTGTACCACGAGCGCTCCGTCTCCACCCTGGTGGGCGGCGACTTCGCGCTCTAAGTCCATCGCGCATCATCTGCCCAAAGCAACGGGGGCCGCGGCATCGTCGCCGCGGCCCCCGTTTCCCATGCACCCCGATCCTGCAGCGTGCCAAAAGGGACGTACCCTAACGGCACGCCGAACGTTTAGCCGTGCCATTAGGGTACGTCCCTTTTGGCACACGCTGAACATCGAGCCCCCGCAGGATGTCGAGGCTGTGCATTGCGTGCCGGCGCGACTGGACGTGCGCGCCTCCATGTAACCATCGGCCGGCATGCCGGGCACCCAGCAAAACGGCGCCGCCCGGAAACCCCATGCCGCCTCAATGAACGAGATGGCACGGAGAACCGAGCGGCGCCGATGGGGGTGGCAATCTGATTGGAGCGCCGGCTATTCGTCCTCGTCGTCGACAGACGCAGCCTGAGCGTTTACGAACATCAGCTGGGATCGAGCGGCATCGACAACAGCAGCGACGCCCTCGCCGGTAAGCGGGGAAGCGGACAACGCGAGCTCGAGCGCGCACGGGACGTTGACGCCGGTCACCAGGAACATATTCGGACCGATATAGGGAATGAACGCCTGGTTAACGCTGCCCTGCATCATATCCGTGAACACGAGAACCTCGTCTTCCGGCGCAAACGAATCAAACGTGGCGCGCACCTGGTCCTCGAGCGGCGTATCGTCGATATAGGCATTGATATCGACGATACCGAGATCCCCGCCGATGAACTCGAGAGTATCCCTCAGGCCGGAGGCGAATCGATGGTGCGACGCGATAACGACATGTCTCATAGCTGGTCCTCAAATTCATCAAGCACGGACTCTATGCCGCCCGCGGGCAGCTTCGTGACGAACGATTCGTACCCGAGCCCAAAATCGCCAGCAGGGACGAAGTAGCCCTGCCCGTCATTTGCATAACCTATCACAAACACCCTTTTTCCGGGGAACATCGACTTGATTCGCATACCGAGCACGCTGCCGAGTTCTCCCGGGAAGGTCACGATAACAAGCTGACCGAAGTCATATATCCGCATCTCTATGGGGAAGGCAATCCGGTCGAGCTCCAAGCGCTCTCCGAGACGCATGACCTCGGTGCGCGCGAGCTTCTTCGCATCAAACGAAGCCGACAGATCGTCGAGGACCGCCTGGGCCTCCGCGATCTGCTGGCGATAGCGATCAAAGTGCACCGTGTTGTCGTAGTCGATGTCCTTGCGGAAGACGCGAACCGAGGGGGCGGACAGCTCGATCGGCTCAAACGAGCCCTTCATGAGCTCCCCCGCGATTCCGCACGAGACGCGTGCGAGCTCTGCGAAGTCATTTCCCTGGCGGAACTGCCTGTTGCCCAAATCCCCCGATGCGCCCGTAAAGGCATACGGGGTAACGCCGAGCCAGTCGGCGATGTGCGCGCGCACGCCGCCCTGCACATCCGTGGTGAGATAGCGGTTCTTGGGTCCGACGACGGTCGCATGGCAGTTGAAGTTGAGCATGCCGGCGACGCTCGACCCGTCTTCACCGACGAACCGCATGACAAACGCCTCATCATCGAACGGCTTGTCCTTGGAGTTGCGGTTTGAATACCAGCCCCGAACGTGCGTCTCCATCAGCTCGGCGCGCACCTCGACCAGCCGGTCGACAAGACCGGTCGCAGCCTGGACGACCAGCCCGCACACCATCTCGGGCCATCCGTACGACTCCTTGCCCGTGATGGTTCCCTCGCGCAGGCTCGTCGGGCACGAGTGCGAGTGGATCGTGCTGATCACCAGGCGCTCGTCTTCGAGATCGAGGACCTCGCAGAGAAGGGACCGCATCCGGGCGGTGCGGGAAAGGGAGATGTTGCACGCGTCGATGGAGACGAACAGGGTCCGAACGCCCTCATTCTCGAGCAACAAAAGCACCGAGTACGCATCGTCATGCACGCCTAGGGCGGGAAGACGCCGCTCATCGCTCGCGTAGCCATCCATGTAAAAGGTTCCGCTCGGCGTGATGCACACCCGCGCTGTGGCCGCTTTCATTTCGACCTCCTTCGATCGGGATTACGTGTCGACCCGGCGATACGGGACGCTGGGCTCTAGTCAGACGACGGGCGGACACCGACGGCGGGTCCGCCCGCAAGGGGAGAAAGCTACACCAGGATGCCGAAGGCGGCGAGGACCATGGAGAGGACGATGATGCCCACGATGATGGCGATCAGGTTGACCTTCTTCTTGATGAGCAGGTACACGAGGGCCGTCGCGGCGCAGGGCAGCAGGCCCAGCATGATCTTGTCGAGAATGCCCTCCTGGAGCCCCAGGGTCACCTCCCCCATCGCGAAGGTGAGGCCGACGTTGATCTTGACGACCGAGGGGATCAGGGCGCCGACGACCGTCAGGCCCAGGATGCTCATAGCCTCGGTGAACACGGGAATCTTGTCCGCGAGCGACGTGATGAGCGACGTACCGAACTTGTAACCCGTCTTCCAGTTGTTGAGCGACCACCAGAAGATGACGAGCCCGACGGCAAGCCACAGGAAGACGCCGACAGGGTTGCCGTCCTGCGCCATATAGGCGGCAATGGAACCGAAGACGGTGGGGATGAGCGTCCACAGAATCGAGTCGCCGATGCCGGAGAGGGAGCCCATCAGGCCGACCTTAAGGTCCTGGACGGCATCGAGCCCCTGGTTATGCTGCTTGTCCTCGATGGCAAGGGCGGCGCCGAGCAGCAGGCCGGAGACCGGCGGGGTCGCGTTGAAGTAGCGACCGGCGTTCTCGAGCGAGCGCTTGTATCCCTCCTCGTCATCCGCGTAGATCTTGCGCAGCGCGTCGGCCTCGGCAAAGACGACGGACGGCGCGAGCTGGGTCTCGTAGTTGAATCCATGGACGGCCATCTTCCAGCGCCGACCGCACTTCTCAAGGTCCTTGTCGGTCAGGACGGGCTCGAATGAGCCATCGGGCAGCGGGCCGACCTTGACGGGCGCGGCCTCAAGTTCCTGTTTGGCATCCATAGTCGTGTTACTCATCCTCAAGCACTCCCTCCGAAGAAAGCTGGGCGTTGGCGGCAGAAGCGGTGCTGTGCGCTTTGTAGTACTCGTATGCAGCGGCGCCGGCGAGCAGGGCGATGGGCAGGATGCCCAGGCCAAGGTAGGCGGAGAGCACGAAACCGATGATCAGGTAGCTGAAGAACTGCTTGGCGGGCATGTAATTCAGCAGCATGGCCATACCCACGACGGGCAGGATGCCGCCGGCAACCGAGAGACCCTTGGTGAACCAGGCGGGCATGGCCTCGAGCACGGCGTTGACCGCGTCGCCGCCGATGAGCATGACGATCAGGACCGGGATCATCTCGCCGAGGCAGAACAGAACGGGACCCATGAAGGTGATGGCCTTCATCTTGCCGTAATCGCCGCGCGCGGCGAACTCCTGCTGCTTGTGCGCCATGAAGATGTTGAGCGTCTTGACGATGACGTCGATCTGGACCCACAGGAGGCCTACGGCGATGCCGATCGCAAGGCCCACGCTCATGTCCTGGCCGGTCGTGACCGTCACGACGGTGCCGACGATGGCGGCCATGATATAGTCGGGCACGGACGAGCCGCCGATAGCCGCGACGCCGAGCGACATGAGCATGCACGTCGCGCCGATCTGCATGCCGGCCATGGGATCGCCGAGGACCAGGCCGGCGAGACCTGCCCATAGAACGCAGTTATGGCCGTTGATCTGGGTACCGATACGGTCGAAGCGGTACAGGCCCGCGATCAGGGCGACCAGGACGACCTGAATGACGGAAAGCGTCATCTAACCCATCTCCTCTCACTACCCGATGAGCGCGTCGAGCGCCTCGGGCTTGTCTGCCGGAATGTACTGCGAGAACACCTTGCAGCCGGTCGCCGCGATGGCGCGGTAGCACGCGAGGTCTCCATCGGCGATGAACGCACGACGGCTCACCTGGGTTCCCGTCTGGCCGTCGGCGGGGGCCACGGTGCCGCCCACCACGAGCTCGGGCACCGGGTGCCCGGTTTCGATCACGCGCTGGATGGTCTGCGGGGCGCGGGCGACCACGAAAACGGTGTGGTCGTCGTACTTACCCGCCGTGAAGTTGGCCAGCGCGGTCTCCTCGGAGATGATGGAGAGCGCGACCCCGGAGGGCTTGGCCATGCGCATGGCGGCCTTCTTCGTCGGGTCGTTGGCGTACTCGTCATCGATCACCATGAGGCGCTGAGGGCGGTACTGCGGGACCCATTGGCTTGCAACGATGCCGTGCAGCAGGCGGTTGTCGATGCGCGCTGCAACGATACTCATAGTCTCACCTTGTCTTTCTTGCCTTGGAGGCGGGCAGAAAGCTCCGCCTACTCGTCTTGCTGGTCTACGGATCCGTCGGAAGATGTCGCACGCTTGCGCAGGGCGTGCTCGGGATAGATGTAGTCGTATGCGTACACGATCTCGGCCACGGGGACCTCGACGTGGTAGTGGGTGGAGATGTCCCTGAAGCTCTCGCGGAACGCCTCGACGAAATCCGCGTGGGACGAGAGGAACCCCTCCTCGTCCTCGCAGTTCTCGATCGGCGTGCGCGTCACCAGGCGCTCGACGAGACAGCACAGGTGAACGTAGAGGCCGACCATGCGGCCCTCGATCGAGGTCCCCGTAAGGCGCTGGAGCATGAGGACGGAGCGCTCGATCTCGGAAAAGAGCTTGCTCGGATTGAGGATCGTGATGGACTCGACGACGTTGCGGAGCGTGAGGTTCTTAATCAAGCTGCGATGGAAGCCGTCGAGGGCGTCTGCGGAGAGGAAGCGCGAGAAGACGCGGTCGATGCGCGCCCCGTCGCTTCCTGCGATCAGGTCCTCCAGCGAGATGAACGGAACACCCTCGATCTGAGGATCGCTCGTTCCGATGGCTCCGCGGACGGCGTACTGGCTGAAAACGGCGTCGTCTTCACCATTATCCATCAGCTGCCTGAACCCGCAGGTGACCAGTCGCACACCGGCGTCGGCGCCCAAGCTCTGGGCAACGAGCGTGCGGATCTTCTCAGCGGCCTCGATGCCGCCCTCCTCGCAGAAGATGATGGCGTCCGGCCTGGCCGAGCGCTCGATGACGCGATAGCTCGAGACGCACGAGTCCACCGCGGAAGCCATCAGCTCCTCCATACCGCGTCCGGCGAGAAGCCCCGCCCCCACCTCGACTGCCAAGCCGGTCGAGACGTTGTTCATCACGCCGATGGTCTTGCCGGAAATCGCCCCGAGATCCTTGTAGATGGAGCGCAGCGATCCGGTATCCACCAGGATGGCCAGCTCATCGCAGAAAGAAAACTGGTCGACGAGCTGCCGCAGCGGACGCACGACATCTCTCACCTGCAGGTCGTACGGCATGTCGATGGCTTCGAACACGCGGTCGCCCAAAAAGCGGTTAGCGGCGTCGGCGATGCTCGTGGCGGTCGAGTAGCCGTGAGCGAGAATCACACCGAGACGACGACGGCCCGTCTGAACCTGGGAGCCGCATGCATGCAGGGTGACGAGCAGGTGCGTGAGGGCATCGAGCTCGATGCCGAGGGCGTCGAAAATCCCGGATGCGATGCGGTCGGCGACCGATGCGGCGAAGCGCTCTCGCGCCCCGACCAGCGCGTCAAGTGCCACGACGCTTTCGAAATGCTCACCCTTCCAGCGGGAAAGGCGGGCCGTCGGCCATACCTGGCTGCAAACTTCGCGCGTGATTACAAGCGAGCTCTTTCGGGAAAGCGTCGTGGAGTAGAGGCTGTTCACCGAATCGACGACGTCCTCGATGACCCGCGCGTATGCGTCCGACCTGCCGCTCAGCCGCTGGTCCTCGAACATGAGATAGTCTTCCAAACCGATTACGGCCTGAGACACGGCGCCCATCAGGCCGTCCGCATCGATCTCGCCCGCGACGTAGCGCTCGTATTCGGAGACGATGCCGGACAGCATGGTCGCCTCCTTGTCGCCATCGAATGCAAACGAGGCGCGGGTCGTGTCGATCATGGACGAGTCGTCGTCCATACGCGCCTGACGCGACGGGTCGACGAGCTTGGACGGAAGCTGGAACGTTCGGATATCGAGACGCCCGCCTTCGCTGCCCAAGAACGCAGAGGCGCAGCAGGATGTGATGCACGAGCTCAGCCCGCGCACGTTCTCCCCGAACTCCCCCTCGGTGAGGCGGCGAAACACTCCCCTGCTGATGTAGATATCGGCACCCAGGCGGCGCCCCTCGCGCTTGAGGAAATAGAGGCAGAGCTCAGAGCGCTCCTCAGGCGTGCGGTCGTGGAGCGCCGGAACGCTCGCCACCAGCGGTACCCGACGAGACAGCTCGCGGGTCTCCGGAGAATCCGGGGCGCACGATGACGACAGGATGACGCGGGCGGTCGAAGCCACCGAGGGGCCGTGCCCCGCCCCGGCGAACGAATCGAAGCGGGCGCTTTCGGGGACGATGCGGGCGAGCAGGGACTCAACGGTTGCGATGGGAATCTGATCGACGTTCTTTACATAGAACATGCCCACGTCTCCGACGGCCATGCCGGATGCGAGGGAATCCATCAGGATTCGCTCAGATGAGGGCGCCGTCTCGCTGCGGTACCGTGAGCAATCGATGCAGACGAACTTCGCGTTCGCGGGAACAAGGCCCTCGGAGCGCGCGCACTCGAACCCCAGACGGGCGAGCAGCGACTTTCCGGTGCCATGCGGGCCGACAAGCATGAGGGGAATCCCGCAAGGAGGATAGACCATGGCAGCGCGAAGGCGCTCGATGGTGGCGGAAAGGCTCAGATCGTGGCCGATAGCGCATTCGAATCCGTCCGTCTGGCCCTGAGCCGGGCTGAACAGATTCTCCAGCGATCCGTAAGCGCTGCGCGACAGGCTCGTCTGAAGGAAGCGCTCGAGACCGCGACGATGAAAGTAGTAAACGGGCCGGCTACCGGCCTTGACCGCAACCTTGGCGCGAACCAGATCGTTCAGATACTGACTGGCCAGATTGCGCGAAATGGCCAAAGCCGAAGCGATGGAGGCAGTCGTGAATCGATCGACCGCGCCGCGATCGAGATCGCGCGTCAGACCGTCGAGATACGTCAATACATCTTTTTGCGTCTCGGGGATGTTCACGTCTGCCTCCTTCTCTGGGACCAAGAATACTATTTTGCCTGTTGAACAAAGGCTTATTAAGCCCTTTTCGCCACAAGGCGGGGGCTTTCGCCACGACATCGGTCGCCGCGACAACGCAAGCGGACGCATCGACGCATGCACGCGACACATGCGCCCGCGACTCTTCCGGCCGAGCAGCCGGCAAGAGCGCGGGGCCGCACGGCACCATTACGCGCGGGCAAGCCCCTCCTCGCGCGCCCGCCCCGCCACGGCGGCAGCGACCGCAGGAACCACGCGCGGGTCGAAGGGGTCGGGAATGATGTTGCAAGCGGAGCGGTCGCCGGGGGCAATCAGCCCGGCGATCGCATCCACCGCCGCCAGCAGCATGCCCTCGCTGATATCGCGCGCCCGCACCTCAAGAGCGCCCTTGAAGATTCCCGGGAACGCCAGCAGGTTGTTGATTTGGTTCGGAAAATCGGAGCGACCCGTAGCGGCAACGGCCGCGCCCGCGGCCAACGCCGCATCGGGCATGATCTCCGGCTCGGGATTGGCCATCGCGAACACGATCGGCGAAGGAGCCATCGAGCGCACCATGTCCTGAGAAACGATTCCAGCGACGGAGACGCCGATTAGAACATCGGCGTCGACGAGAGCGTCGGCAAGGGACCCCTGGATATCGCGCGGGTTCGTCGCCTGCGCCATCGCGGCGAGATCATCCGAAAGACCCGGCCTTCCCACATAAACGACACCGTCGACATCGCACAGCGTCACATCGCGAGCCCCCATGCGCATGAGCAGGCGGGCGATGGAGAGCCCCGCCGCCCCCGCGCCGGAAAAGACCACGCGAGCGGTCTCGAGGTTCTTGCCGACAAGTGCGCAGGCGTTCTTGAGCGCCGCGCACACCACGACCGCGGTGCCGTGCTGGTCATCATGAAAGACGGGGATGTCGCACGACGCCTTCAGGCGGCGCTCAATCTCGAAGCACCGCGGCGCGGCGATATCTTCGAGGTTGATGCCGCCGAAGCTGCCGGCGAGCAGCTCCACGGTGCGAACGATCTCATCGACATCCTGAGATCGAATGCACAAGGGGAACGCGTCGACGTCGGCGAACGTCTTGAAGAGGGCGCATTTGCCCTCCATGACCGGCATGCCGGCCTCGGGCCCGATGTTTCCCAGGCCGAGCACGGCGCTGCCGTCGGTCACCACCGCCACCAGGTTTCCGCGGCGGGTGTACCTCCACGATGCGTCCGGATCCGCCGCGATGGCGCGACATGGCTCCGCAACACCCGGGGTATAAGCAACCGCCAGGTCCTCGGGCGTCGCGATGGTTGCGCGCGAGATGACCTCGACCTTTCCCTGCCAACGCTCGTGTTGCTCCAGAGATGCCTGAGCCCCGTTCATGCCGACCATCATGCCTCCTCGAGACCGGGACGCCCCACGGCGTCCTTACCTGATGAAAGACACGATAGGACGAAAGCGGCGCACCTCGGGCAAGCAGAGCCAGTCCCGACACTTCCGCATTTCTTTCGCCTGTTCCCTCCGTGAAGACGGCACTCTTTCCGCCGCTTCCGACAGAACGCGCGACGCGAGGGACCTATGCACCATGGACGTCGTCGCCCCCCCCTGGCGGTGGGCGAAACACTTCAGGACCGACGCGGGACGAGACCTCTTTGCCCGCAATCATGATGTGGCGCCCACGCCTACGAAAGGACCTCGGCTCGAATGATCGCGATTTGCCGGCGGCCTTCTCGCACCCCCGACCAAGCAAGGCTCGCCCTCTTGAGCGCCCCTTTAAGGGCCGCATGCCGAAAGCGACGCGCCCCCTTGATACACCGCCGGACCCAAAGCAACGGGGGCCGCGGCATCGTCGCCGCGGCCCCCGTTTCCCATGCACCCCGATCCTGCAGCGTGCCAAAAGGGACGTACCCTAACGGCACGCCGAACGTTTAGCCGTGCCGTTAGGGTACGTCCCTTTTGGCACGCGGCCGCTTCGGTGCGAACGCGGCGCTACAGGCTCCCGCCGCTCAAAAGGCCGCGCAGGACCTGTTCGGGGTTGGCGCTGCCGTCGCGCGGGGCGAGCGCGGTGATGCGCTTCTGCATCTTGAGCTCGTGGAGCTCCTCCTCCAGCTGGCGCACACGAGCGCGCAGCCTCTCGCTTTCCCGCTCGCGCTCCTCGGCGCGCTCCTTCATGTCCAGGATGCGCACCACGCCGGCGAGGTTGATGCCCTCGTCGGTGAGCTGGTTGATCAGCTCGAGCCGCTCGATGTCGGCGCGCGAGTATAGGCGCGTGTTGCCTCCCGAGCGCTGCGGGTTCACCAGCCCCTTCGACTCGTACACACGCAGCGTCTGCGGATGCATGCCCGTGAGCTCGGCAGCCACCGAAATCATGTACAGCGGCTTGTTGCGCGCGTCCTCAGCCATAGCCCTTCGCTCCTTCTCCCTAGCTTTCGCTACATGGTAGCGCGATAGCGGTCTACCCCGGCGCGGTAGTCGCGCCCGTCGTCATCCGCGAGCTTCTCGAGTGCCGCCCGCTCCTTATCCGTCAGCTTCGACGGTACCTGAACGGCGACCTTGACCAGCAGCGCACCGTTCTTGCCCCGGTGCTTCACATCCGGGGCGCCCATGTCCTTGAAGCGGAACGTCTTGCCGCTCTGGGTGCCCGCGGGAACCTTGAGACGCACCGTGGCGCCGGCGGGCGTGGGCACGTCGACGGCGCAGCCGAGCGCAGCCTCGTACATCGAGATCGGCAGCTCCATCGTCACATCGGCGCCCTTGCGCTTGAACAGGGGATGCTCGGCGACGTTCGTCGTCACCACAAGATCGCCGCGCTCTCCGCCGTTTGCTCCGTACTCGCCGCGGCGCTTGTAGCGCAGCTTGCCGCCATCCACGGCACCGGCGGGAACCGAAACCGTGATGGTCTGCTGCTCGCCCGTCGAGGGGATGCGGTAGGTGACCTTGTGCGTCACGCCGCGGAACGCGTCTTCGGCGCTCACGTCGACCGACAGCGAGAGGTCGCTGCCCTTGCGCGGGCGCGAGCTCCGCGAACCGCCGAAGCCGCCGAACCCCTGGGCCCAATCCGAGCCGCCGACGCCCTCTCCGCGGAAGATGCTATCGAAGATATCCCCCCAGGGTGCCGCGCCGCCGGCGTAGCCACCCGCATAGCCCCCGCCCGCGCCCGGCATGCCGCCGAACATGAGCATCTGGTCGTACTCCTTGCGCTTCTCCGGATTGGAGAGCGTGTCGTACGCCTCGGATATCTCCTTGAACTTCGCCTCGTCGCCGCCCGCGTCGGGATGGTGCTTCTGCGCGAGCTTGCGAAACGCCGTCTTGATCTCTTTGTCGGAGGCGTCTTTCGATACGCCAAGGACATCGTAGAACGTCTTACCTTGGGGCATAGCTGCCTCCCTTCTCGTCAAAAAGGCCCCGAGCGCTCGCTCGGGGCCCCGTCATCTACTCCTCCGCGGCACCTTCGGCGGCGCCCGCGTCCTCGTCGGGTGCGGGGCGCTTCGCGCCTCCGTAGGTCACGGTGACCATCGCCGCGCGCAGGATGTGGTCGGCGATGCGGTAGCCCTTTTGATACACGTCGTTGACCGTCTCGTCATACTGATCGGGATCCTCGACGCGTCCCACGGCCTGATGCTCGAGCGGATCGAACGCGCAGCCCTTCGGATCGATGGGCTTGACCCCTTCATGCGCGAAGATGTCGAGCAGCTTGGTGTGGACCGCATCGACGCCATCCACGAACTGCTTGAAATCGTCCGCGAGGTCCTGGGTGCGAGCATGGTCGATGGCGCGCTCGATATCGTCCACCACGGGCAGCAGCGCGGAGACGAGCTTCTCGGTCGCGCGCTCCTGCTCCGCCAGGCGCTCCGCAGCCGTGCGGCGGCGGAAGTTCTCCCAATCCGCCTGGAGGCGGCAGCTGCGCTCAGAGGCCTCGGCGGCTTTCGCCTCGGCTGCCTCGAGCTCGGCCCGAAGGTCTGCGGCGTCCTGCAGCGCCTGCTCGTACTTCACCTTGAAGTCGTCGTTTGCGGCCTCCTCGCCGGCACGGATCGCCGCTTCGACCATCTCCTCTTCGGTCATGGCGCACCCATCGGGGGCCTCGGCGACCTCATCGGACTGCTTGTCGGTCTCGGCGGTCTCGCGTGCCTCATCGGCCGCCTCTACGGGAATCTTCACGTCCCTCTCCTCGGAGTCAGCGGAGGCGGCAGCGGCGGCCGCCTCCGTGCGAGCAACATCAGCGGACATGATTACTTGTCCTCGTCGACGACCTCGTAGTCGGCATCGACCACGTCGTCGTCAGCCGCGGCGGAACCCTCGGAGGCCTGCTGGGCGTCGGCGTATACGATCTGGGCGAGCTCGTAGGCG
The DNA here is from genome assembly GCA_048318985.1 of Collinsella sp. Lineage (GTDB taxonomy): Bacteria > Actinomycetota > Coriobacteriia > Coriobacteriales > Coriobacteriaceae > Collinsella. Next base: position 3,760 of record DBFEBE010000041.1, on the reverse strand, counting down.
ACGGACTGCAGGGACTCGCCGGCAGCCTTGATGGCCTCGACATCGGAGCCCTCGAGGGCCTTCTTGGCCTCGTCGATGGCGGCCTGGGCCTTGCCCTTGAGGTCGGCATTCACCTTATCGCCGAGCTCGGAGAGGGTCTGCTCGGTGGAGTAGCAGAGGCTGTCGGTCTGGTTGCGGACCTCGACCTCCTCCTTCTGCTTCTTGTCCTCCTCGGCGTGCGCCTCGGCGTCCTTCACCATGCGATCGACCTCGTCGTCAGACAGCGCGGTGGAGCCGGAGATGGTGATCTGCTGCTCCTTGCCGGTGCCCTTGTCCTTGGCGGAGACCTTCACGATGCCGTTGGCGTCGATGTCGAAGGTGACCTCGATCTGCGGGACGCCGCGACGGGCGGCCGGGATGCCGGTCAGCTGGAACTTGCCCAGGGACTTGTTGTCGCGAGCCAGCTCGCGCTCGCCCTGCAGGACGTTGATCTCGACGCTCGTCTGGTTGTCGGCGGCGGTGGAGTAGATCTCGGTCTTGGACGTCGGGATCGTGGTGTTGCGGTCGATCATCTTGGTCATGATGCCGCCCATGGTCTCGACGCCGAGGGACAGCGGGGTCACGTCGAGCAGCAGGATGTCGCTCGGGCCGTCACCGGAGAGGATGGCGCCCTGGACCGCGGCGCCGCTCGCGACGACCTCGTCCGGGTTGACCGACATGTTCGGCTGCTTGCCGGTCATCGCCTTGACCAGGTCCTGGACGGCGGGCATACGGGTCGAGCCGCCGACGAGGATGACCTCGGTGAGGTCGGAGAGCTTGAGGTTGGCGTCGCGGAGCGCGTTGGTGACCGGGGCCTTGCAGCGCTCGAGGAGGTCACGGGTGATCTTCTCGAACTCGGCGCGGGTGAGGTCGTAGTTGAGGTGCTTGGGGCCGGTGGCGTCAGCGGTGATGAAGGGCAGGTTGATGGTGGTCTGCTGGGCGGCGGACAGCTCCTTCTTGGCGTTCTCCGCAGTCTCCTTCAGGCGCTGGAGGGCCATGGAGTCCTGACGCAGGTCGATGCCGTTCTCCTGCTGGAACTTATCGGCCATCCAGTCGATAACGCGCTGGTCCCAGTCGTCGCCGCCGAGGTGGTTGTCGCCGTTGGTCGCGAGGACCTCGAAGACGCCGTCCGCGAGATCGAGGATGGAGACGTCGAAGGTGCCGCCGCCGAGGTCGAACACGAGGATGCGCTGGTCGCTGTCCTGCTTGTCCAGACCGTAGGCGAGCGCGGCGGCAGTCGGCTCGTTGACGATGCGCTTGACGTTGAGGCCGGCGATCTTGCCGGCGTCCTTGGTGGCCTGGCGCTGGGCGTCGTTGAAGTAGGCGGGGACGGTGATGACGGCGTCGGTGACGGTCTCGCCCAGGTACTTCTCGGCATCGGCCTTCATCTTGGAGAGGATCATGGCGCTGATCTGCTCGGCGGTGTAGTCGATGCCGTCGATCTCGGCGACCGCGCGGCCGCCCTGGCCGGACGTCACGGTGTAGGGGACGGTCTTCATCTCGGAGGAGACCTCGTCGAACTTGCGGCCCATGAAGCGCTTGATGGAGAAGACGGTGTTCTTGGGGTTGGTGACCGCCTGGTTCTTGGCGGCCTTGCCCACCACGCGATCGCCGTCGGCGCGGAAGCCCACCACGGACGGGGTGGTGCGGTCGCCCTCGGCGTTGACGATGATGGTGGGGTTGCCGCCCTCGAAAACGGCCATCGCGGAGTTGGTGGTACCCAGGTCGATACCGAGAATCTTGCTCATGGAATCCCTCTTCTTTCGGTTGCCGGGCGCCGCCCGCATGCTGTCTCGGGCGGCGCGCGTTGTTCTATCGAGGACTACTATATCCCCTTATGGCTCTCGTTATACAAAATCTAAGTCATTCCATATAAGATTTTTTGATTTCCGGATGTTAGGTCGCAGGCGCAGCGGACGCGGCGCGGCGACATGCGCCGCATGACTGGATTCGCGTTCCAAGTTTGCATATCCGGCACGGACGTACCGGATGCACCGTGCAGCACAATGAAAATACCCCGAAGACCCCGTGCATCGCCTCGCGCGGTGCGCGACCGCCGAAAGAAGGCTTTTCCATGATGGTCCTCACCACGCTTCTCGTCGCCATCGTCGGCTGGCGCCTGGCCCGGCGCCTCGGCCTCATGGCTCCCTCCATGCTGGGACCCATGATCGCCGTCGGCGCCACCAACGCCCTCTTCGGCTACGCCGAGATGCCCACCTGGGTGCGCGTCTTCGCGCAGGGCATTTCCGGAGCGTTCATCGCCATGAGCATCACGAGGGCCGATATCCGCAACATGCGGCGCCTGGCCGCCCCCGGAGCGCTGCTGCTCTGCATGCTCACCGTGAACACGCTGACCATGGGCGTCGTCATCCACGAGCTGTGCGGCATCGACCTCATGACCTCGCTCTTCTCGTGCATCGCCGGAGGCGTCACCGACACCACGCTCATATCCATGGACTACGGCACCAACGTCGGCACGGTCGCGCTCATGCAGACCTCGCGCCTCGTCATGGTACTGCTCATCTTTCCGTACTGGATCCGCTTCATGTGCCGCAACGAGCCGGACGAACCCGCCCGCGGGGGCGATGGTGTCGACGCAAGCGGCGGCAGGGTGCGGTCCGAGGGCATCTTCGGCCGACTGACGGAGAGCCGCGCCTCCAAAGCCACCTTCACCGTCGCCCTCTCCCTCGCGCTCGCGCTCATCGGCAAGGCGAGCGGCATCCCCTCCGCATCCATGGTGCTGCCCCTGATCGCGGTCGCGGCGCTCAACATCACCAAGGGCGCCTGCGCCATGCCCGTCCCCGTCAAGGATGCGGCGCGCCTGCTAGCCGGCTCGCTCGTGGGAACCGACATCACCGCGTCCACGTTCTCGAGCCTCACGACCACCCTCGTTCCGGTGCTGCTGCTGTTCGCGAGCTACTGGGTGCTGAACCTCGTCTTCGGCCTCATCTGCTCCCGCACGGGCCTGCTCGACCTCAAGAGCGCCCTGTTCGTCTCCTCCCCCGGCGGGGCGAGCGACATGGCGCTGATCGCGGCCGACCTCGACACCGACCTCGCCAAGATCGCCGTCCTGCAGGTGCTGCGCGCCGTCTACGCCGTCGCCGTCATGCCGACCGTGGTCGTGCTGTTCTCGGGCTTTCTCGGCGGCCTCTAGGGCCGTCGCCCAAGAAGACGGCAAGCGGCGGCGGGAGAAAGCGGGCCGCATCGAGTCAGCCGGAGTTGACTCGGCGAACGGCAGCGAAAATGCACACGAAACGCTTGCAATGCGGGTCTTGCGTGGTATGTTTACGCTCAGACATTCCCGATGCCGCATCGCCTGGAGCATCGGGCACGCAAAAAGAGAGGAACCATCATGGCTAAACCTATCATTGATGCCGACGAGTGCATCGCCTGCGGCGTTTGCGTCGACTCCTGTCCCCAGGGCGTTCTCGAGCTCAACGATGTCGCCACCGTGACCGACGAGGACTCCTGCGTCGCCTGCGGCGCCTGCCAGGACGCCTGCCCCGCCGGCGCCATCACCGAGATCGAGGAGTAACCTCTTCTCGCTCAACGCGCGCATCGGCACGCGGCACCGCGCCGCTGCATGAAAAGGCCCCCGACATGAACTGCGCCCCAAAACTTGGACGAGCTAAATCATAACCGCTACGCGGCCCCCCGAAGGGCCTGCTCCCGGAACTCCACCGGGGTCAGGCCCTTCAGCTTGACCTGGCGCCTCACGTGGTTCCAGTGGCGGATGTAGGCC
>DBFEBE010000040.1:0-26423 GCA_048318985.1 Collinsella sp. | reverse complement strand
GGCGTGGGCCTGCTGTGCGCCGGCACGCGCATCGCCGACGCCTTGGCGGAGCGCGCCGATCACGAGGAGGAATATGCCGCCCGAGCCGAGGAGCGCTATGCCGCTCGGGTCGCGGCGGCCTCCAAGGGAGTGCCCACCATCGCCCGCGCGCAGGACGCCCTGTCCGATCGCGACGCTTGGGCCGATATCGACGCCCTCATGGCGGATTCTTCGCCGGTGAGCTGCGATCCGGTTTCTTCGAAGGACATCTACGAGATCGCTTTCCGCGAGATGATGTCGGGCGGGGGAGACGCCGCTTCGCCGAGCGCCTCGGCTGGCGCGGCGCATGCTTCAGAGCCTGTTCCCGCGGACGCCACGGCAGCCTTCATGGTCGCCGCCTCCCAGGCTGCCGCGCCGGGCTTCAACTCGACCGGCGCCGCCCTCGACCTGGATGAGGTCGAGGAGGCCCCCGACTCCGTCTTTCGGGCTGCGTCTCCTGCGCCCGCGGCGGGTTCAGGCGAGGCAGCGGGCGGGAATGCCGTCGTAAGCGATGGGGCCTGCGGCCTCGACGGCGACGAGCGCATCGTCGAGGTGCCTGTCGCCGATTACTCCGGGCATGAGGCCATGTGGGCCGCCGCTCTCGATATTCTCGCCGAGGACGATGCCTCCGTTTCCGCCGCCCCCATCGGGAAGCATGCGGCCCGTCGCGGCATCGATGCGCTCGGAGATCCCGACCGCACCGAAGTCGTTCCGCTCGACCGGCTCGAGGCGTTTGCCGAGGGCGCGCAGGAGACCGGGATGCATGTCCATGTGAACGAGATCCTCGAAGACGAGCTGGGATCCAACGGATCCACCAGCGTCCGCCACACGAGTCGCGAATACCTGCGGGTGATCCAGGGCGGAACGGCCGCCCTGCCGCGCATCTCTGCGGAGGCGTAGGCGCTTGCGGAGCGCAAACGGCGCCCGGGCGCGGGCGGTATCGTGGCCGTGGGCCGTCGCGGCCGCGTGCATGATCGTTTTGATCTGGGGCAACTCCCTGGTCCCGGGCGAGGGGAGCTCCGGTATCAGCCTGGCGGTCGTGGACGCCGCGCAGCACCTCTTGCGCGCCGTCGGCCTTCCTGGGGAATGGGTGACGAATTTCCTGGTCAGGAAGACGGCTCACTTCACGGAGTACGCGGTGCTGGGCGTGCTGGCGTCGCAGGCGGGCGATCCGCGGGGCTCGCGCGTGCGCCTTCGCTACCTCGTCATCGCTGCCGTGCTCGTCCTCGTGCCCTGTGTCGATGAGACCATTCAGCTGTTCGTCTCGGGAAGATGCGGCCAGCTCGCGGATGTGCTGCTCGATTGCTGCGGGGCGCTCACGGGCGTCTTGGCGCGCAGCGCCGTCGTCGCGCGCATGCGCGGGAAGGCATAGCCGGCTGCATGCCGGCTTCGGTGCATGCTCTGCCGTGGTTTTATGCTCGGTTTTCGAGATCCGGTTCCGTGCAAGCTTGCGCCATGGAAACGCATCCGCTTCGATATAAGACGGCGGCGTTAAGGGAGGACGGGCCGCGCAGCAACCGGGCTTTTACCGATTCGCCATCTTTTTCTGAAAAAGTACTTGCGCTCGCGGACTTCTGCATGCATAATATTCACTGTTGCGCAAGAGGCACACATGGTGGGTGTAGCTCAGTTGGCTAGAGCGACGGGTTGTGGTCCCGTAGGTCGAGGGTTCGAGTCCCTTTACCCACCCCATTCCTCTTTTTGCAAGGCATAACGGACCGTTAGCTCAGCTGGCTAGAGCAGGGGACTCTTAATCCCAAGGTCCAGGGTTCGAATCCCTGACGGTCCACCACTCATGGCTGTGCTTCGTGCGTACATCGGATCGTTAGCTCAGCTGGCTAGAGCAGGGGACTCTTAATCCCAAGGTCCAGGGTTCGAATCCCTGACGATCCACCATTGCATGTACAAGGCCCCGATAAGGGGCCTTTTTTCATAGCGATCCGCTCTGACCTTGGCTCCCGCGCTTTGCGAACGAGACAGGGCCCCTGTCCGATGGACGGGGCCCCTTTCCTGCACGGTGTCTGCACCTTCTCGAGCATCGTGCGGGCGTGCCGATCTCGGCCGAGGTACTGGTTAGACGGGACCATGGTGCCGTGCGGCGGGCTTCCAGGGAGCCTGCCGGATTCTAGCCGATGGATGTCCTGGGAGCGCCGTCTGCGCCGATTCGCGTATGCGATGGATGCGCAAGGCGGGAATCGGGCTCCGGATGGTCGGTACGGTAGTGGGCGCCGCGGCTCTCGGTTCGCGTCCTCATCGCGCAGACCATGCTCTGCGCAAGGATGATCTGCGCGCGCAGGCGAAGGCTCGCGGCGCGCGCCCCCGCTGCCCCCGTGTCGCGCTCCGCCGCAAGGCGGCTCTCCTCAATGCGTCCAAGTTCGAGCGCTGCCCGCTCGAGTCCCGCCGCATCGCGGGCAACCATCGCGTGTGCGCTCATGATCGCCCTGATCTTCTTGAGCCCCGAACGGCCTTCTTCCGCAGTGATGCCATGCGCACCCAAATGCATCGCCTGGGCGCCCGTACCCGCGCCGTCACCGTTTCGCCTTTGCGCCCATCGGGCCGCCGAGGATCCGGCGATGCGCCCGAAGACGAGGCCGTTGGCGCTCGACAGCCCGCCGATACGGTCGGCTCCGTGCATGCCCCCGGTCATCTCCCCGCAGGCGAACAGGCCGGGAACTCCGGTCCAGGCGTCGCCATCGATCTCAATGCCGCCGTTGGATGCATGGGCGTAGAGGCCGATCCGCAGCTCATCGGTGGGACGTATGCCGTGCTCGTCCTCGAGCCACGTGGAGAACACGCGCACGAACTCCGGCCGGTCCTCAAGGGGTGGAAGGCGGTACCGGACGGCGAGTCCCGCATCGCCCGCCTCGTCGATAGCGAGGTCGACCAACCGGTCATCCCGGCGCGCGGAGAAGGGCCCGTGTCCCGAGCGGGCTTCGAGCAGGGAGGCCCGCTGGGCTGGGGAGAGGCCGTGGAGGCGCGGCGACGATTCCGTCCCCTTGAGATAGCGGAAGGTCTTCTCGTTGAACACGAGGCCGGAGACCGGCGCGACGAGCCCCGGCATCATCTGCATGAACTCGATGTTGGCGAGGGTGCATCCCTGCTGGAGTGCGATTCCGTGCCCAGACCCGATCACGTCGCCCCCGGTGAGCCGCCGTTCGAACAAGCCGCTCGTCCCTCCGCAGGCGAGCACCGTGGCTCCGGCACGGCAGCGGCGAAGCTCGCCGTCACGCCGTCCGTAGAGCCAGGCGCCGCAGACGGCCCCGTCGCCGTCTTTGACCATATCGACCAGCTCGGTGCGCTCAAGGATGCACACCTCGCGCTTTCGTGACTCGCGGATTATCGCCCGCTCGAGTTCCATGCGGGTCAATCCGCGCCAAAGGCGCTGGTGGTGATCGAAGCAGGGGATGTAGGCAGTCTCTCCGGCGCTCGCGTCGCTTTCGGGATGCATGAGCTCGACGCCCAGGTCGCGCTGCAGCCAATCGATTGCGGGTAGGATGCCCTCGACGAACGTTCGCACGAGTTCGGGCTCCGCCGCCCCCTGGCCGACGTCCAGGATCGTCGCCACGAGGTCGTCGGCGTCCGAAAGGCCGCGTGGCCCGATCAGCCCGAGCCCCCACGTCCCGGGAAAGAAGCTCGAACCGCTCAGGAACGGGCCGACGCATGCCAGGGCGACACGCGCCCCTGCGGAGGCTGCGGTGATGGCCGCCACGGCCCCCGCGATGCCCGATCCGACCACGAGCACGTCGACGTCAAGGGGTTCTGGCCGCGACGGGTCGAGCCCGCATGCAACGGAGTCGGGCGCGTGATGGGTGCGGCCTGTCGCCATGGTGGTCTCCTAACGATATGGGGTGCTCGGCCGGGGCGCGTCGCGTGCGCAGTCGCCCTTGCGGCTCCAGACAGCGTACCGTGTGACGGACGTTCCCGCGTTTCCGTGCGCGAACGGTCGTTTGCGGTCCGGGAGCGGACGAATGCCCCGGAGCATGCGCAAGGTCTGTGAGGGCTATGTCGCTCCCGGCGCCTTCGGTCTATAGTGCATGCGTTCAGTTTCCCCATGAGGATCGAGGACCCTATGATCATCAACATGTACGAGTTGCGCGACGACGAGCGCCCTGCGTTCGATCGGGTGTGCGCCGAGTTGCCGTCCGGCGTATCGATGCGGGGCATCGCCGAGCCCCTGTCAGCCGAGAACCTCGATTCGCTTGACGGCGCCGAGGGCATCGTCATCGTGAACAAGAGCCCGCTCGACGCCGCGCTGCTCGCGCAGATCCGTGAGCGCGGGGTGCGTTTCGTCGCGACGCGCAGCATCGGGTTCAACCATATCGACATCGATGCCGCCCATGAGCTGGGTATCCGCGTGTGCAACACGACCTACCCGCCGTACGGCGTCGCGGAGTTCGCCGTCATGCTCATGCTGATCGCGTTGCGGAAGTACAAGCCCGCGATGTGGCGCCAGCAGGTCAACGACTACTCGCTGGCGGGCCTGCAGGGCCGTGAGCTCCGCAGCCTCACCGTCGGCGTGATGGGTACCGGGCGCATCGGCCGCGCGGTCATCGAGTACCTATCCGGATTTGGCTGCGAGATCCTCGCGTACGACCCGTATCCCGCAGCCGACCTCGAGCGGTCCGGTGCGGTGCGCTACGTGGGCCTGGACGAGCTGTACGCCTCCTGCGACCTGATCACGCTGCACATGCCGCTCATGGACGCCACGCACCGGATCATCGACGGCGACGCCATCGCGAAGATGCGCGACGGCGTGGTGCTCGTCAACGTCAGCCGCGGCGAGCTCATGGACGTGGAGGCGCTCGTCGAAGGTATCGAGACCGAGAAGATCGGGGCGTTGGCGATGGACGTGTTCGCGGAGGAGGACGGTATCTACCATGTCAACCGCACGCATGACATCCTTGCCAACCGCAACATGGCCTATCTGCGTCAGTTCCCCAACGTGGTGCTCACCCAGCATATCGCGTTCTTCACGGACGTGGATGTGAGCAGTATGGTCGAGCAGGGTGTCGGCGGCGTCGTCGCGATGGCGGCCGGCGAGCCTTGGGACGCCGAGCTGTAGTGCGTGCGCGCGGGAGCCTGCTGTCGGGCTCGACGGCAGGCTCAGCGCGGTCACTCGTCGCCGCGTTCGACCGTGAGGCCGAGGGCGCGCTCCTCGTCCACGAGGCGCGCGATGGTCCTATGGCGGAACAGGGAGATCGCGAACGGCATGCCGCATACCATCAGGCTCGCCCCGATGAGGGTCCCCTGTACCCCGAGGGCGTTGGCGAGGGCGGGCGCCATCAGCAGGGGAGCGACCCCGGCGACGTTGTAGCCGAAGCTCATGACGGAGTTGACCCTGCCCAGGATATCCAGCGGGGCGTGCACCTGAACGAGCGTGTTGAGAAGCGGCATCATCATGCCGAACGCGATGCCCGCAAGGATCTGCCCCGTCATCGCGACGGCCAGGCTGTCGGTTGCGACGTAGACGAGGATGCCGAGCCCTTCGCCAAGAAGGACCGCCATCATCGTCCGGACGTTGACGTGGCGCGCCGAGATCTTAAGGACGAGCAGCGATCCCAGGATGCCGCCCGCGCCCGCGGCAGACGACAGGTATCCCATCCACTCGATGCCGACTTTCAGGACGTCTCGGTAATAGAGCGACTCGATGGGGTCGAACGCCCCGTATCCGAGGAACGAAAAGAAGCAGGACCAGAACAGGAGCGAGAGGGCGGGGGTCCGGAACACCGCGGAGAACCCTGCCGCGAGGCCGCTGCCGGGACCTGTGACCTCGGGCTGGCGCAGCGCCTCGAAGCGAAGGCCGGGGACGAGCGCGGCGAGGGCGCAGGCGCCCATGAACAGGAACACGGCGCGCGTCGAGAACGCCGCCGCGAGCGTTCCGCCTACCAGGGGGCCCACCACGACGGCGACGTTGGAGACGGTGAACACGACGGAGTTGAGGTCCTTCAGGACCTCGGTGTCTTCCGAGATGTACGCGGGATAGGCCTTTGCGACCAGGTCGCCCATTCCCCAGGCGACACCGAAGACCATCGCGCCGAGCAGCACGCCCGCGACGCTGTCGGCAAGCACCTGAAACGACGCGGCGGAGAGCACCAGCCCCGCGACGACCAGGCGGAAGTGGCGATGCGGTCCGATACGGTCGAGGATGGGCCCTCCTGCGAATGATCCCAGCACCATGCAGAGATTCAGCGCGCCGATGCCCAGCACGTTGACGCCGACCCCGCGCCCCATTGCGTAGGTCAGCGTGCCGACGATGCCGATGAAGTAGGCGCTCTGCACGCCCAGATAGATGAAGAAGCGCATGGCGACGAGGCGTACCGCCATGGAGGGCAGTGCTTTGAGGCTGCGAAACAGGGACATCTTGGTGCTCCGGGGGTCGGCGGCGGTCTCGTCGCCGGCATGGGGCGAGGCGGGACGGCCGTGATGGACAGGTCGCCATGTACGCAAGCATAGCAAGAAGGCGTCCACCCATGGCCCGCGTGCGCTCGGGTTACACGGTGGTAACCGCTCGCGGGCCGGGAGGCGGTCGCGATACCCGGTCCTACCGCGCGGAGGGTCACGGCGCCAAGGGCCGTGCGGCAGATGCGCGGCGGCGCGAATGGAAAAAGGCCGCCGCCCGTGACTCGGGGCGACGGCCTTTTCATGCCGACAGGCTGCGGAGCCGGGCTGCTCGCGTCGGGCGGTCCGGACTGAAGCGCGTCTAGCCGTTAAGCGCGGCGTTGACGGCGACGGCGCAGGCGACGGTGGCGCCGACCATGGGGTTGTTACCCATGCCGATGAGGCCCATCATGTCGACGTGCGCAGGCACCGAGGAGGAGCCGGCGAACTGGGCGTCGGAGTGCATGCGGCCCATGGTGTCGGTCATGCCGTAGGAGGCGGGGCCGGCTGCCATGTTGTCCGGGTGCAGGGTACGGCCGGTGCCGCCGCCGGAAGCGACGGAGAAGTACTTCTTGCCAGCCTCGAGGCGCTCCTTCTTGTAGGTGCCCGCGGTGGGGTGCTGGAAGCGCGTGGGGTTGGTGGAGTTGCCGGTGATCGAGATGTCGACGTTCTCGTGCCACATGATGGCGACGCCCTCGCGGACGTCGTCGGCGCCGTAGCAGTTGACGGCGGCACGGGGACCATCGGAGTAGGGGATGGTCTGAACGATCTTCAGCTCGCCCGTGTAGTAGTCGAACTCGGTCTGCACGTAGGTGAAGCCGTTGATGCGGGCGATGATCTGGGCGGCGTCCTTGCCGAGGCCGTTCAGGATGACGCGCAGCGGCTTGGTGCGGGCCTTGTTGGCGTTGAGGGCCAGCTTGATGGCGCCCTCGGCGGCGGCGAAGGACTCGTGGCCGGCGAGGAACGCGAAGCACTCGGTGTCCTCGGAGAGAAGCATGGCGCCCAGGTTGCCGTGGCCCAGACCGACCTTGCGGTCCTCGGCGACGGAACCCGGAACGGTGAAGGCCTGGATGCCCTCGCCGATCAGGGAAGCGGCCTCGGAAGCGCTCTTGGCACCGCGTTGGATGGCCAGGGCGCAGCCCAGGGTGTAGGCCCACTCGGCGTTCTGGAACGCGATGGACTGGGTGTCGTGAACGATCTCGCGGGCGTTGACGCCGCGGTCGAGGCAGATCTGCTCGGCTTCCTCGAGGGAGGCGATGCCGTTCTCGGCGAGGCAGGCGTTGATCTTCTCAACGCGGCGCTCGTAACCTTCGAAAGTAACAGCCATGGTTATTAGTCCCTCCCTTTCTTTACTCGTGGACCGGGAAGACGTTGGCGACCGTGTGGGTCTCCTCGTCGTTGCGCGGGTCGATGTACTTGGCGGCGTTCTCCCACTGGCCGTAGTGGCCCATGGCGCCGGCGATGGCCTCCTCGGGGGTCTTGCCGGCCTTGAGGGCGTCGGTGAACTTGCCGAGGTTCATGAACTCGAACGCGATGATCTCGTTCTTGTCGTTGAGCGCCATGCGGGTGACGTAGCCCTGAGCGAGCTCGAGGTAGCGAGCGCCCTTGGCCTTGGTGCCGAACATGGTGCCGACCTGGGAGCGCAGGCCCTTGCCGAGGTCGTCAAGGGAGGCGCCGACGGGCAGGCCGCCCTCGGAGAACGCGGTCTGGCTGCGGCCGTACACGATCTGCTTGAAGATCTCGCGCATGGCGACGTTGATGGCGTCGCAGACGAGGTCGGTGTTGAGGGCCTCGAGGATGGTCTTGCCGGGGAGGATCTCGGAAGCCATGGCGGCGGAGTGGGTCATGCCCGAGCAGCCGATGGTCTCGACGAGGGCCTCCTCGATGATGCCCTCCTTGACGTTGAGCGTGAGCTTGCAGGCGCCCTGCTGCGGGGCGCACCAGCCCACACCGTGCGTGAGACCGGAGATGTCCTTGATCTCCTTGGCCTTAACCCACTTGCCCTCCTCGGGGATGGGCGCGGGGCCGTGGTATGCGCCCTTGGCGACGGGGCACATGTTCTCCACTTCCTGTGAGTACTGCATGCCTCTCCTCTCTTTCGTGTTGGTGCCCGCCCGCTGTCCGAAGGCGGCGGAATGCAGGCAAACCTGACATGCGGTTCCATTTTACCGTTTTCGCGCTGTCTTTTTCGGCGAGCGGTCATGATTATTTGAGATTCATCAGCCCGGTCGCCATGCTTCGGGCTCATTTCCCCCCGGCGCCGCGCCGCGATGGCGCAAGTCGCGCAGCCTGTATCGGAGATATCCTTGACGAGCCAGCCTGACCGAGAGGACCGCACATGGCAGAGAACGCACCCGAGAGCCGCCGCACCGTCGCCGTCATCGACGGCAACTCCCTGATGCACCGCGCGTTCCACGCCGTTCCGCCCACCATGAACGCTCCGGACGGCCGGCCCACCAACGCGGTGTTCGGCTTCCTCAACATGTTCTTGAAGATGGTCGACGAGTTCTCGCCTGCGGGCGTGATCGTCGCGTTCGACAAGGGACGCCCGAAGGTGCGCATGGAGAAGCTCCCCCAATACAAGGCGCAGCGCCCCCCGATGGACCCGGACCTGCGCGCGCAGTTCCCGATGATCAAGGAGCTTCTGGGCGCCCTCGCGGTTCCCGTGGTGGAGCTCGAGGGCTGGGAGGGCGACGACATCCTGGGAACGCTCGCCCGCCGCGGTGAAAGCCAGGGTTGCGACATGTACCTCGTCACGGGGGATCGCGACATGTACCAGCTCGTGACCGAGCATGTGCACGTCGTGTCCACCCGTAAGGGGCTCTCCGACATCGCGGTCATGACGCCCGAGTCCGTCGACGACCTCTACCACGGCATCACGCCCGCGCTCGTGCCGGATTTTTACGGCCTCAAAGGGGACAGCTCCGACAACATCCCCGGCGTCCCCGGCATCGGGCCCAAGAAGGCGAGCGCGCTCATCGCCCAGTACGGCAGCCTCGATGAGGTCATCGCGCATGCCGACGAGGTCAAGGGCAAGATGGGCGAGAACCTGCGCGCCCACATCGAGGACGCGCTCGTCTCGCGCGAGATCGCGACCATCATGACCGACGCCCCGGTCGCCTGCGACCCCGCCGACGTCGTGTTTCCCGCCTTCAGCGCCGACGACGTCTCCCGTGCGCTCGGCTCCGTGGGAATCACCGCGATGCAGGGGCGCTTCCTCGCCCTCATCGGGCAGGCCGGAGAGCCCGCCGCCGAGCGCGTGCTCGAGCTTCCCGGCCGGGCGATCCATGCGCTCCCGAGCGACGAAGGGGCGGTGCGCGCCGCCGCGGAGGAGCTCGTGCGCGCGACGGCGTCGGGCGAGTGGGTGGCGGCGGCGCTCGACGGCGGGCAGGACGCCGCGACGCTGTTCGGGCCCTCGCGAACCCTGTGGGTCGCCACCTCGGGCGCCCTCGTCTCGTTTGAGGAGCCCGCCGGCGCCCCTGCCGGCTGCCCGGTGGTCGAAGGCGCCGTCGACATGGGGTCCGGCCTTGTTGCCGGGGCCCTGTCCTACCTGTTCGCCGAGGGCCGCGTCGTCTCTCCCGACATCAAGGCCCTGCTCCACGCGGTGGCGCCCGCCGATTCGGCGCTGCCCGCCGCGTACGACCCCCTCGAGGCGGACCCTGCGCGCCTGTTCGACACCTCGGTCGCCGCCTACCTGCTGGACTCCGCCCGCTCGAGCTTCGAGGCCGCCTACATCGCCGAGACGTATCTCGGCGCTTCCGTCCCGGCCTGCCTCGGCGAGGAGGGCGCCCGCGAGGACGCTCCCGCCCGAGCCGCCGTGGACGCGGCCCTCGCCCTGGCAGCCGTCGCGCCGCTCGCCGACGCGCTGGTGCGCGACGGGGCGGCGGACGTGTTCCGCGGCATCGAGATGCCGCTCGTCCCCGTCCTGGTGGATATGGAGCGGACGGGCATGCTGGTCGACCCGGAGCGGCTCTCCGGGCTCTCCGCGGGGCTTTCCGGCCAGATCGACGACCTCGCGTCGCGGATTCGCGCCCTCGCCGGCGACGAGACCTTCAACATATCGAGTCCGATGCAGCTCTCGCATATCCTGTTCGACGTGATGGGCCTTCCCGCGCGCGGGCTCAAGAAGACGCAGCGCGGATACTACTCGACCAACGCCAAGGTGCTCGAGGAGCTCGCGCACGACCACGAGATCGTCCGGCTCATCTTGGAGTACCGGGAGAAGACCAAGATCAAGTCGACCTATCTGGACAAGCTGGGCGGCATGCGCGCCACCGACGGCCGCGTGCACACCACCTACAACCAGACGATCACCGCCACGGGGCGCCTGTCCTCCTCGGACCCGAACCTGCAGAACATCCCCACGCGCTCCGAGCTCGGCCACACCGTCAAGACGGCGTTCTCCGCGGGTCCCGGCGCGGTGTTCCTGGCGGTCGATTACAGCCAGATCGAGCTGCGGCTGCTGGCGCACCTCTCTGCCGACGAGCATCTCGTCGCCGCTTTCAACGAGGGGGAGGACTTCCATGCGGAGACCGCGGCCCGCGTGTTCGGCGTGTCGGTCGACCAGGTGACGCCCGCGTTGCGCAGCCGGGCGAAGGCCGTGAACTTCGGTATCGTCTACGGGCAGCAGGCATACGGGCTGTCCCAGACCCTCGATATCCCCATGGCCGAGGCGCGCGAGATGATCGACAGGTATTTCGAGGCGTATCCCGGCGTCCGGACCTACCTCGACCGCACGGTCGAGGAGGCGCGCGCATCGGGCTTCGCGGTCACCATGTTCGGTCGCCGTCGGCCCATTCCCGAGCTTCGGGCTAAGAACCCGTCGCTTCGCGGCTTCGGCGAGCGCACGGCCATGAACCACCCCATGCAGGGAAGCGCCGCGGACATCATCAAGATCGCCATGGTGCGCGTCGCCCGGCGCCTGCGCGACGGGGGCTTCTCCGCGCGCATGGTCCTCCAGGTGCACGACGAGCTGGATTTCGAGTGCCCGCTCGACGAGGTCGAGGCCCTCACCGCCATGGTGCGCGAAGAGATGGAGCACGTCGTCGAGCTTCGCGTCCCGCTCATCGCCGAGGCGTCTTTCGGCGCGACGTGGGCCGAGGCGAAATAATCCCTCTTCCGGCGCGGGGACCTTGCCCCGCGCCGCGCGCGAGCGGCGTTCCGGGTTGACCTCCTAGGCCCCGGCTGCCGCGGTGCGAGCGGTTCCGGCTCCGTCGACGGCGGCGACGATCCTGTCGATGACGGCGAGCACCCCGGCGTCGTTGTTGCCCGGGGCGAGATAGTCGCCGTGCCCGCGCATGTGCTCGGCGGCGTTGGCCATCACGTATCCATGGCCGACGATATCGAGCATGGGTATGTCGTTGTACGTGTCCCCGAACGCCGCGACGTTCTCCAGGCCGATGTGCAGGTGCTCGGCGAGGCGGCGGATGCCCGTTCCCTTGTCGACGCCGACGTTCATGAAGTCGAGCCATTCGTCGCCGGCACAGGTGGCGTAGAGCCGGCTGCCGAATCGCGGTCCATATACCGTATCGAGGTTGCGCTTGCTGTCCCAGTTCGGGAAATAGATCGAGACCTTGTTGGCTTCGACGCCGAGGGCGTCGAAGGACTCCACGCATGTGATCGAGCGGTAGTAGATGCCCACGGTGTCCGCGTGGCGGCGGTCTCGCTCGAGCATATAGGCCTCATCGTAGGCGCACAGCACGGGGACGCCGTCCTCGCGCCGCGCAGATAGGGAAAGGACCTCGTGGTACAGGGCGCGGTCGATCGCGTCGAGGAATATCGCCTCGCCGCGCAGGTACACGGAGGCGCCGTTGTCCGCGATGAGCGCCATGTCCCCGTGATGGCGGGGGAACGACTCGCGCAGGGCGGGGACGGGCCTGCCGCTCGCTGCGCAGAAGAGGATGCCGCGCCGCGCCAGCGCATCGATTCTGCGACCGGTCCCTTCGGGCATGGACTTGTCGTCGGCGAGCAGCGTGAGGTCCATGTCGGTCGCGACGAGCTCGATGGACTGCATGCTGGCGTCGGTGAGGTAGGAGGGGAGCATGGATTCCTTTCCGGGTCGGCATCCGTCTGGCGGTTCTCGGATGCCGCTGGGCCCCGCGCGGGCTCGAGCTGCGTCCCAGATCCTGGACGCGATACATCATATACGCTCGGAGCCCTGATGGAGGGTCCGCCCCCGGACCTCGCGGGGCCCGGATCCCTGCGCCCGGTCGCTTCCCGCAGGTCTATGCAAAGCCATGAATAGTTTTTGTAACCAAACCGTTTCCTGGTATATACCGAGCGCGCGCTCCATCAAGACGGAGTATGCTTTCACCCAGCACGCGGAACTTTCACGCATTAAGTTGCAAGGGAGAGGGGGATGGGCCCCCTCTGGTTGCGTCGTGCGGAAGGGGTCTCAGACAAAAACCGGAGGTAGCATCATGACTCACGAGACTGTCGATGTATCTGTACAACACGCCATGCGCTCCCGTAGGGAGTTCCTGAAGCTCACGGGCATGACGGTTTTGAGCGTGGGAGGCTTGATGTTCCTCGCGGGCTGCGGCCCGGCCCCCCAGGATGACGGAGGAGATGCCGCTGCGGACGGCGATGCCGGCTCGGCGCAGCTGGGCGACGGCAAGACGCTGCGCGTCGGTATGGAGGCGGCGTACGCCCCGTACAACTGGCAGGTCTCCGAGGAATCCGATTTCACCATTCCCATCGAGAACGTCTCGGGCGCCTATGCCGACGGCTACGACGTCCAGGTCGCCAAGATCATCGCCGAGGAGCTCGGCGTGGAGGCGGTCGCGGTCAAGCTCGAGTTCGGCTCGCTCATCGATGCGCTCAACAACGGCCAGGTCGATATCGTGTGCGCCGGCATGTCCGTGACGCCCGAGCGCGCGGCCGCGGCGGCGTTCTCCGATTCCTATGTCGACGACGACATCATCATGATCACGAAGAAGGATTCCGCATACGCGGCGGCGACCACCTTCGCCGAGCTCAAGGACGCATCCATCCTGGGTCAGGCCGCGACGATGTACGACGACGTCATCGAGCAGATTCCCGATGTCAACCATATGACGCCCGCCGAGACCGTCCCCATGGTCGTGGAGAACCTTCGCAACGGCACCTGCGACATCATCACCTACTCCAAGCTTTCCGCCCCCAAGCTCCTCGAGGTCTATCCCGACTTCGTCCAGCTCGAGATGACCGACGCGTTCGAGGGCTCTCTCATGCCCGATAACGCCGCCGTCGCGAAGGGCAACGATGCGGCGCTCGACCAGATCAACGAGATCATCGCCGGCATCGATGAGCAGGACCGCCAGGATATGTGGTCTGCCTGCATGGATCGCCAGCCCGCGTAGGGTATCGACGGCAGCTGCTCGGAACATCAATCGAATTCGCCCGAGGCGCGCGACGGGACCGGAATCCCGCGCGCGTCTTGGGCCGTATCAGTCAATATAGGGGAGAGGGTATGGGTTCCAACGCATCCGGCGCGGTCGACGGCCGCCTATCGCGCCTCGTTTCATTCATCCGTGCCGACCATCGCTACGTGCTGCTCGGAACGAGCGCCGTGGCTGCGCTCGGCCTCGTCTTGTCCGGCCGGCCGCGTCCGGCGATGAGCTTTCTCGCTCATGCGTATACAGTCGAGGTCGTGATGTACTACCTGCTCGTCGCGTGGCTCGCCGTCTCCGCGGTCGCGTTGGCGTTCAAGCTCGCGAGGTGGAAGACGTATGCGCAGGCATCGCCGTTCACGCGGCCCGCGGTGGCGCGCGCGCTCCGTTACGGCTCGTATGCCGTATGCGCCATGACGGTCGTGCTCGTCGTCGACCGCCTCGTGCTCGGGTTCGCATCGGCCTGGCAGACAGCGGTCGCGGCCGAGACGCGTCCCGATACCACGCTCGAGAGCATGCTCTTCATGCTCTACGACAGCCGCTACATCTTCTTGTCGGGCCTGCAGACAACGGTCGCGCTCGCGGTGTTCGGCACCGTCATCGCGTTCTTCCTCGCGCTGCTCCTCGTGTTCCTGCGCATCCAGGTCGTCGATCGCGCCGACAACGACTTCATCCGCTTCTGGAAGGTCCTGGGGACGGGATTCGCCAAGGTGTACAGCACCGTGATCCGCGGTACGCCCATGATGGTGCAGGCCATGATCATCTTCTTCGGCATATTCAAGCTCTTCAAGATGACGAGCCTCACCACGACGGAGATCAACGCGATCTGGAGCACGTTCGCCGCCGGCCTCGTCACCATCGTGCTGAACTCCACCGCGTACATGATGGAGGTCCTGCGCGGCGGTATCGAGTCGGTTGATTCGGGTCAGATGGAGGCGGCGCGCTCGCTCGGCCTCTCGCAGTGGCAGGCTATGAAGAAGGTCGTGTTCCCGCAGGGCGTGAAGTTCGCCATCCCCGGCCTCTCCAACGAGCTCATCATCAACATCAAGGATTCCTCGGTGCTTTCCGTCATCGGCACCTTCGACCTCATGTTCGCCACGACGACCGTGGGCGGCATCTATTACAGCCAGTTCGAGGCGGCGCTCGTGACGAGCGTGATCTACCTGTGCCTCACGCTGTTCGCCTCCTGGTTGCTGGGCCGCTTCGCCGCTCGGCTCAACGTGAAGTCCGTCAAGCTCGGCAGCACGTCCGACCAACCCGTCAACGTTGAGGAGAACTAGATCATGAGCATGAGAGAGATGGCCCCTGCGGCGCCGCAGGGCGCGTATATGGTCCGCATCGAGGGACTGCGCAAGTCGTTCGGCGACCTCGAGGTCCTGCGCGACGTCAACCTCGACGTCGCGCCGGGCGAGGTCGTGACGATTATCGGTGCATCCGGTTCGGGTAAGTCGACGCTGCTGCGCTGCATCAACCTGCTCGAGACGCCCGACGCGGGGCATGTGTGGTTCGAGGGCAGCGACCTGACCGCCGACCACGTGGACGTGAACAAGCTGCGCGAGGACATCGGCATGGTGTTCCAGGGATTCAACCTGTTCAACAACATGGACGGGCTCGGTAACTGCACGCTCGCCCCGGTGACGCTGAAGAAGATGGGGAAGGCCGAAGCGGAGGCCGCCGCGCTTGGGCACCTGGAGTCCGTGGGGCTCGCCGCCTTCGCCCACGCCGCCCCGGCGACGCTGTCCGGAGGCCAGAAGCAGCGCGTCGCAATCGCGCGCGCCCTGTGCATGAACCCCAAGATCATGCTGTTCGACGAGCCGACCTCCGCGCTGGATCCGCAGATCGTGGGCGAGGTCCTCGAGGTCATGCGCGGGCTCGCGCGCGACGGCATTACCATGGTCGTCGTGACGCATGAGATGGAGTTCGCGCGCACGGTATCCGACCGCGTGGTGTTCATGGACAGGGGCGTGATCGCCGAGCAGGGTGACCCGGAGCAGATGTTCACGGCGCCGGCGCATCCCCGCACACGCGAGTTCCTGGCGCGATACCTCGAGGGTTAGCTGAATCGTCTTGATTGGGAGGGCCGGAAGGCCCTCCCGCCGTAAGGCCGCATGGTCCGGTTCCTCTGGCCGACGGGGCGGGGCTGAGCCGGTCCGTCTCGGCTTTTAGACCGCAGCGGTCCCGCATGCAAGGGTGCGAAGCGGGCCTGTCCGCACCCGAGTCGATCAGTGGAGCGGCTGAGTTAAAATGGGGTCTGTTAAAGCTGTGCGCGAGCTCCGGTAAAGGGCTGTCGAACCCTCGCTGCGGGAGCGCTCGCCGCTGGGGCGCTTTCTTCGCCTCGCCTCGCGGCCGTCATGTCGGCCCTATACGGCCTGAGATAGAATGACCCACGTAACGGTGTCGAAACATTATTCATTTGGAAAAATTCAATCTTGCATGGGTCGCGTACTTTAGCGTAGGATAGCGTTCAACGTCGAGCGGGGTACAGAATTCGACCGTCCACGGTACGAGGAATGCCGCTCGCGGATCATAGGATTGCGTGCTGGATGAAGAAGGAGGGGTTACCGGTGAGCAACGTTTCGCTGACGTGCATCGTGGCGCAGAGCGCCCTCATGCTCAGCTCCAACACCGCCGATAACGCCATCCGACGCCAGCGCGCCATCTCCCGACGACGATAACCTGTCGTCTCTGTTCGTATGAGGGTTCGCCCTCAGCAGGGTTCGAAATAGGTGCGTCGGGAGCTTCTTGCGCCATCGCTGCGTTGCGGTGGGCAACGTTTTCAAGTTACAACCCGATATCGCGTGTGCGCAGCGCAACGCCTCATTTTTGGACTCGTCCTATCCCCATTTGCAGTTTGCACGTTTGAAAGGACGCTCCCATGAGCAAGGAAAAGGTTGTTCTGGCGTATTCCGGCGGTCTGGATACCTCCGTCTGCATCAAGTGGCTCCAAAACGAACTTGATCTCGACGTGATCGCCATGCTCGGCAACGTGGGCCAGGAGCACGACGGCCTGGAGAAGATCGCCGACAAGGCCCGTTCGCTCGGCTGCATCGCCGTCGAGGTCGTCGACATGACCGATGAGTTCGCTGACGAGTACCTCACCCGGGCTATCGCGGCGAACGCCATGTATGAGAACAAGTACCCGCTGCTCTCCGCTCTTTCCCGTCCGCTCATCTCCGCCCATCTGGTGGATGTCGCCCATAAGTACGGAGCGACCTGCGTTGCCCACGGTTGCACCGGCAAGGGCAACGACCAGGTGCGGTTCGAGACCTCCATCGCCACGCTCGACCCCTCGCTCAAGGTCCTCGCCCCGGTGCGCGAGTGGGACCTCGGGATGCGCCCCGACGAGATCGCCTACGCCAAGGCCAACGGCGTGCCCGTCGCGCAGAGCATCGAGAAGCCGTACTCCATCGACGACAACCTGTGGGGGCGCGCTATCGAGGCGGGCGTGCTCGAGGATCCCTGGAACGAGCCGCCTGCGGACATCTGGACGATGACGGTCGATCCCGCCTTGGCTCCGGACGAGGCCGCCTACGTCGAGATCGGCTTCACCGCCGGCGTCCCCACGAGCCTCGACGGCGAGCAGCTCTCCGTCGCCGAGCTGGTCGCCAAGCTGAACGTCATCGCCGGCGCTAACGGCTACGGGCGCATCGACATGATCGAGAACCGCTACGTCGGCCTGAAGTCGCGTGAGTGCTACGAGGTGCCTGCCGGCTTGGCCCTCATCGCCGCCCACAAGGCCCTCGAGGACCTCTGCCTCGAGCGCGACGTTCTCCACTACAAGCTGTCGCTCGAGCAGACGTGGGCCGACCAGGTCTACAACGGTCGCTGGTTCTCGCCGCTCAAAGAGGCCCTCGACGCGTTCATGGCCGATACGCAGGCCGCGCTCACCGGCGTCGTGAAGCTGAAGTTCTACAAGGGGTCGTGCGTCGTCGTCGGCCGCAAGAGCGCGGCCGCCCTCTACGACCAGGGTCTCGCTACGTATGACAACGACGACGCGTTCGATCAGAAGGCCGCAAAGGGCTTCATCGATATCCAGGGCCTCTCCCTCAAGACCTGGGCGACCAAGAAGGCCGAGGTCGCCTCGGCGACCGCTGCCGCCGCGCTGAAGCTCGATGTGGTCATGGGCTCCGCCGAGCCCGTCTTGGCCGACGCCGTCAACTACTAAGGCGCCGCGTTCGCTCATATCTGCTCGGTTCCGCCCATGGGTGCGGGACCGCTATGGACGGGAGGTCCGTCATGCTTTCTGACGCTTACGCCCACGGGGCGAAAAAGGACATCTACACCCTCAGGGGCTGGTGTGGCGGCAAGGGTCCCCGCACCCGGCTTCGCGAGGCTCTTGAGGCCGAGGATGCGCCGATCGATCGGAAGCGCGCCATCTACACGCTTTCGGGGTATGCTCATCGGAACGGCGTGCGCGCCCACGCGCTCGCCCTCGGTTACTGCTAACGGTTCTTGCGCGGGGCTTGTGCCCGCTTGGGACGGCAGCGCGACGGCGCCCATCGCGACTCACGGGGCGCCGTCGCGTTCGTTTGATTTCACACGGAGGTTCATATGGCGCTTTGGGGCGGTCGGTTCGAGGACGGCGTGGCGACGTCGACGCAGGAGTTCGGCGCGTCGCTTCCGGTCGACAAGCATCTCTATCGACAGGATATCGCGGGATCTCGGGCGCATGCGGCGATGCTTGCCGCGCAGGGGATCATCAGCGAGCAGGACGCCGAGGCCATCCGTGCCGGGTTGGCGGAGATCGAGGCCGACATCGATGCCGGCGCGTTCACGTTCGATATAGACGACGAGGACATCCACATGGCCATCGAGGCCGAGCTCACGCGCCGCATCGGCGAGGCGGGCGGACGGCTTCACACGGGCCGCTCGCGCAACGACCAGGTCGCGACCGATACGCGCCTCGCGGCCAAGGCGCTCTGCTCCGAGCTCATGGCGGCAAACCTCAGGCTCCGCCGCGCCCTTGTCGAGGCCGCGAAGTCCGATGGCGACGCCGTCCTGCCCGGGATGACCCATCTCCAGCATGCTCAGCCGGTGCTGTTCGCCCACCATCTGCTTGCCTATGCCTGGATGTTCTCGCGCGACTTCACGCGTCTTCGTGCGGCGTTCGACGCCGCCGACGCCAGCCCGCTCGGCGCGGCGGCGCTCGCGGGCACCACCTATCCGCTGGACCGCGCCATGACTGCGGCCGAGTTGGGGTTCTCGCGCATCATCGAGAACTCGCTCGATGCCGTGTCCGACCGCGACTTCCTGCTCGATCTCCATTACGCCGGAAGCGTGACCTCCGTGCACCTGTCGCGCCTCGCGGAGGAGATCGTCCTGTGGAGCAGCCAGGAGTTCGGCTTCATCGTGCTTTCCGACGCATATTCCACCGGATCGTCCATCATGCCGCAGAAGAAGAACCCCGACTTCGCCGAGCTCATCCGCGGCAAGAGCGGCCGCGTCTTCGGAAATCTCGTGCAGCTGCTCGTCACCTGCAAGGGGCTGCCCCTGGCATACAACAAGGATCTGCAGGAGGACAAGGAGGGCGCGCTCGACACGGCGCGCACGCTCGTGCAATGCATGGACGTCATGGCCGGCATGGTCTCCACCTGGACGGTGCGCCCCGATCGGATGCGCGCCTGCATGGACCGCGGCCACCTTGCCGCCACCGACGTTGCGGACTATCTGGCCAAGCGCGGCATGCCCTTCCGTGAGGCGCACGCCGTCGTGGGGCACCTGGTCCTCGCCGCGGAGAAGCGCGGATGCGATATCTCCGAGCTCCCGATCGAGGAGCTTCGTGCCGCGAGCGACCTGTTCGGGGACGATATAGCGGGCGCGCTCGACATCGATGCGATCGTCGCGGCGCGCACGACCCGCGGCGGCACTGCGCCCTCGGCGGTCGCCGATCAGCTCTCGAAGGTCGAGGCGGCGATCTCAGACGATTCCGCGACGTTCGAGGGGCTGTCTCCGGTCGTGGAGATGGGGCGGCTCTAGGCGAGCGCCCGGGACGTGCGGACGCGTCGGTTCGCCGCCGCCTTCGCCGGCACGGCGCATCGGGTCCGGGGCAATGCACGAGAACGAGGGGCCATCCGGATCGCGCGTGCGATCGGATGGCCCCTCGTCGTGCTATCGGCCTTATGCGCGGCCCCGGTGCGCTAGCGCGTCTTGCGTCGACGGCTCACGCCGTACCCGAGGGCGCCGATGCCGCCCGCGGCGAGGATGCCAAGGGCGGTCATGCTCGCAGGGTCTCCGGTCTGCGGCAGGTCGCCCGGCTTGGGCTTGTTGCCGGTCTGCGGCTTTCCGCCCTCCTCCTTCTTCGGGGGCTCCGGTTTCCGAGCGGGCTCCGTGACGGTGATGGTCGCGACCGCGCTGTCGCAGCTGAGGCCGGCGGCGTTGGTGACGCGGCAGAAGTAGCCGGTGGTCCCCACCGCATCGGTGCTTACGGGCATGCTTGCGGCTTTGATCCCGGTCGAGGTCGGCGTCTCGCCCGCTACGAACCACTCGTAGGAGAGCTGGCCAGTGGCGCCGCCATCCGCTTCGACGGAAAGGTCGGCCGCCTTGGCGCCCTGCTCATAGGTCGCGTCGGCGGGCTGCTTCGCGATCGAGGGCGCGACGAAGGTCGCGGCATAGGTCAGCGGCGCCTGCAGGTCTCCGGACTCGGCCAGGTCGGACGGGGAGAACGGGGCGTCGAAGTCGCCGGCCTTGACGTAGGCGCGCATCTCGTCCAGCAGGGCGTCGCACTTGCGGTAGGTCTGCTCGACGACGGTGTCCTGGGCCTTGTTCGCCAGCTCGGGGCGCTGCTCGGCGGGCGTCTGGCGCATCACCGCGTCGACGAGCGCGTGCTGCTCGATGATCTGGTTCTGCAGCGCGTCGAGATAGGCGCGGGTTCCCGAAGCCATGCTGTCGCGATGGTTGTAGGCGAGCGTGTTGATGTCCATGAGCACGAAGGGCAGGGAGTTCTCGGGCTCCTCCTGCAGGGCGAAGGCGACGTCATCGGACTGGTGGGGGCCCTGGTGGGACTCATCGCAGTCGAGGTTGCTGAAATAGGGGCTGGCCTCGGTGATCAGGGCGGAGTACAGCGGCACGAACACCGAGAACTCCGCGCGGGAGAGCGCCTCCCACTGGACGGTGGCGATGTCGTCGGGCAGCTCCTCGCGGATCTGGAACATGTGGCTCTCGACGGTGCGGTTGTTGCCTATGGCGTAGAACCCCGCGTTCGCGTTGGCGTCCACGTCGGTTCCCTCCCCGCGTGCGGCAAGCGAGCGAAGGATGAACGCCGTGTCCATGTCCTTGGTGCCGGGCGTGAAGAAGAGGGTGGGGGAGTCCAGGCGGGTGACGCCGCCGCGGCTCGCGTCGAGGTCGTAGAGCTCCTGGGAGAGGGACGCGCCGAAGTAATGACGGCCCTGGACGTAGCGGGTCATCTGCCCCACGCCCTGGCCGTCATCCGGCCGGCCGTAGGTGCCCGCGATGTTGGGGGCGCCGTCCTCGTAGGTCTCGAGCAGGCCGTGCTGGCGCGGAAGCTCGAGGAGGTCCTTGGAGTGCAGGCAGGTCTCGCTGTCGTCGAGGTCGACGTCGAACAGCAGGTTGCCCATGTTCGGGTTCACCGAGACCTGGTCGGCCGGCAGCTGGAAGGCGATCCACTGATGTCCCGAGAGGGCGCAGAACAGCCAGGACTCGTCCGTATCGGAGATGGTGATCTGGTCGGTGCCGCTCGTTCCGTGCTCGTCGAGGACCTCGCCGAGAAGGATCACGGCCTCGCGCGCGGTCTTGTTTTCGCCGAGGATGACGTCGGCGTAGTTGAACTCGCCGATGCCGCCGGTCTCGCCGTTAGGGTTGTCGAAGTCGCAGAGCGGGTCCACGGCGAGGATCTCGTCGCTCGCGTTCGTCGTGAGCGTCGCGGAGCAGGACACGCCGTACTCGTTGATGCCCGCCTCCGAGTAGGAGAAGTGGCTGCCGTCCCAATCGCTCGGGTGGTCGCGCACGTAGGTGTAGCGGTAGGTCTTGGGAAGGCGAGATTCCATGCGGAAGTCGCTCTCTTCCGATTCGTAGACCTTGCCCGCGACGGGCTCCTGCACGCCGAAGATCTTGACGTGGCGCGATGCGTAGTCCTCCGAGCGGCCGACGTAGCGGTCACCGGTCTGCGTGAACGCGTCGGGCACCCACACCTGCGTGCAGGCGAGGGCGTCGGTGGGGGCGCAGGCCAGCGCGGCGGCGCCGAGCATGAGGCCTGCGGCCGCCACGCGGACGCGCGGCAGCGGGGTACGGTTGGGGTTCGTGAGCATGGCAGCTCTCCTTCCGCAGCCGGAACGTATCGCACGGGCTATGCGAAATGAATAAAATCGGCTGCAAAATGAATGGTATGTGAGCTGCTGTATATCTTGGCAACGCGAGGGGAATTGAAAGCCGAACGGTTAAAAATCTCGGTGTATGGAATAAAACTCGCGAAAGTGGCTACTATATCTGAATAAAGTACTTTAAAGATCGATAAGCTATCATGCACACAACTATAAATCTAATATGGTTGCAGTGTACATAAATGCATATTATGTTCGCTAACTTACAGAATGGGGGACAGATGTCGGCCCCCGACGCGGAGCGCGCAGGGCGCCAGGCGGACCGGCAGCACGCCCCGTGGGGAGCATCGGGGTCAGCGGCCGAGCGGCGAGAAGTCGTCGATGATGACGTCGAGGCATTTCGGAAGCACCCGCGCGCCGAAGCGCCCGGAGTTGTTCTCGATGAGCTCGCCGTCGAACTGCATGCCGAGCGACGGGGTGCAGGTTATCTTGGCCTCCTTGGCTTGAAACATCTTGAACTGGGGACGGCCCAGCCCGCGTCCAGCGGGGTCGAAGACGCCTGCGAGCAGGGTGGGAAGGAGCTGGACGGTCGCCGCGGGCTCGACCACGGCGATGTCGATATAGCCGTCGTCCATGCGGCATTCGGGGAAGAGGTTGATGTCGTTTTGGATGAGGGCCGTGTTGGCGACCATGCAGCTGATGCCGTCGAGCTCGTCGACGACGCCGTCGTGCTCGATCGTGAAGTGGGCGACATCGGGTTCGGGCGTCCCCAGCGCCGCGAGGACGTAGGCGATCTCGCCGATCTCGTTTTTGCTGGGGGCGGCTTTCTGCATGATGGCGGCGTCGAACCCGGATCCTGCGATGATGATGAAGCCGTGCCGACGGATCTCGCCCGCCTCGTCCGTCCAGAAGAGCTCGCCCATGTCCACCTGGGCGGTGCGGCCCTCGCGGCACGCCTTGGCGAGCGCGGCCGCCTCGGGTGCGTTGCCGATGTTGTTGAAGAAGAGGTTAGCGGTCCCGGAGGGGAAGATGAGCGCGGGCACATGCGTGTCGCGCAGGCTGTCCAGGACGTTGGAGACGGTTCCGTCGCCTCCCGAGATGACGACGCGGTCGAATGCGCGCACGTCGGCCACCGCGTCCTCGGGCTCCATGCCGTCGCCGATGAAGCGCATGCAGATCTCGTCGCCGCCCGTCGAGAGGGCGCGCGCGAACGCGAATATCTCGTCGGAGCTCGGGCCGGATGCGAGGTTGTGGATGATGAGGATGCGCATGAGTTCCCCGTTCGTGCAAAGCCGAGTATAGTATTCGTGTCGACTATCCTACCCTCCGCGTGCGGAGCGGCAAACCATCACGGGTGAGGCATGTACATATCTACATATGAGGACCTGCGGGCATTCTGCGACCGGGCTTCCGCCTGCGCGGCCGTCGCGGTCGACACGGAGTTTCTCCGGGAGCGCACGTACCATCCCAGGCTCTGCCTGGTCCAGGTCGCGACGCCCGACGAGTGCGTCGTCATCGACCCGCTGGCCATCGAGGACCTGGGCCCGCTCGCCGCGTTTCTTGAGGACGGGGACGTCCTCAAGGTGTTCCATGCGTGCTCGCAGGACATGGAGGTCCTCTACCACGCGCTCGGCGTCCTGCCGGCTCCCATCTTCGACACGCAGGTCGCCGCCGCGTTTTTGGGCGAGCGCATGCAGATGTCCTACAACAACCTCGTCCAGTCCTTCTGCGGCATCGCGCTGCCGAAAAGCGAGTCGCTCACCGACTGGTCGCGGCGTCCGCTCACCGACAAGCAGCTGGAGTATGCCGTCGATGACGTGCGCTACCTGATCCAGGCCTACGACGTCATCGCCGCCCGCCTCGCCGAGGAGGGGCGTCGGTCCTGGGTCGACAGCGAGCTCGCCCCCTTGAGGGACCTCGGCCATTACGTCGTCGACCCGCGTCTCGCCTTCAAGCGCGTGAAGCGCGTCACCTCGTGCACGCGCCGCCAGCTGGCGGTCGCGCGCGAGCTGGCGGCCTGGCGCGAGCAGCGCGCCAGCTCGCGCGACGTCCCGCGCAAGTGGGTCATGTCCGACGAGGTGCTCATGGCGCTCGTCAAGCGCGCCCCCCGCGACGCCGCGGACCTCAAGCGCGTCCGCGGGACCGAGCAGCTCTCGGAGCGCGACGTGGAGGCCGTCCTCGCCGCCGCCGCCCGCGGGGCCTCCTGCCCCCAGGAGCGCCTGCCCTTCATCGGGCACGCGCGCCGCGCCCCCTCGCCGGAGACGGAGAGCGTCTGCGATCTCATGTTCGCGCTCCTGCGCCTCGTCTCCGAGCGCACGGGCGTCGCCACGTCGCTCATCGCGAGCCGCGATGAGCTGCTGTCCTATATAGACGATCCGGCCGGGAGCCGCCTGCGCGAGGGCTGGCGCTTCGAGCTCGTGGGGACCCTTCTGGACGACCTGCTCTCCGGGAACATGGGCCTGACCGTCAAGGACGGGGCCGTGCAGATCCTGTAGCCGCCCGTATTCGGGAGGATGAGCGAGATTTCGTGCAATCGGGTCCGCTTCGTGTCGGGGCGGGCCCGTGCGGGTACATAGAGCGCTGCCCGCCTGCGTCCACCATCTGAAAGGTTGAACCCATGCCCTACTACGGTTTCGGATACGGCTTCGGCATCGATCCGGCATACCTCTTTCTCGTCATCGCGTCCACGGTCCTCGGCCTTGCCGCCCAGGGCTATATCGACCGCACCTACCGCGTCTGGTCCCGCGTGGCCTCCGATGGGGCCAGCGGGGCCGACGTCGCGCGCCGCATGCTCGATGCCAACGGGTGCGACCGGGTGGGCATCGTGCGTGTGGCGGGACGCTTGACCGACCATTACGACCCGCGCGACAACAATCTCCATCTCTCCGGGGACAACATGACGGGAGGCTCGGTGGCGAGCGTCGCCGTCGCCTGCCACGAGGCGGGCCATGCCGTCCAGAGCGCCCAAGGGTTCGCGATGATGCGCGTGCGCACGGCGCTCGTGCCGGTGGTCAACTTCACCCAGGGCACCTGGATGATCGTGTTCATGCTGGGCGTCTTCATGAACATCTCCGGCCTCACCGCGCTCGCGATCGCGCTGTTCGCGTTCTCCGTCATCTTCCAGCTCGTCACCCTTCCGGTCGAGATCGATGCGAGCCGTCGCGCGGTCGCCTACATCGAGGCCTCGGGCATGAGCGAGAAGCAGGCGCGCGGCGCGCGCAAGGTGCTCACCGCTGCCGCCCTCACCTACGTGGCCGCCGCGCTCACGAGCATCATGCAGCTGCTCTACCTGCTTTCTCGAACCAACAGCGACGAGCGCTGACGCCTCGGCGACGGGCGCGGCGCCCGGGCGCCCCACGCTCCGTGTCCGGACACCGAGATACCATGGGGCCATGCGAACGCCCTGAAGAAAGGAGGAGGCGGATGGAGGGATGGAGCCTGACGGGCAGGGCGCCCGCTGGATCCGAGAGGGACGCTCTCAGCGTGTCGCAGGCGGTCCAGTGCGCAGCCGACGCTCTCGATTCGATTCCGCAGCTCACGGTCCTCGGCGAGGTGACGGGGTTCCGCGGGCCCAACGCCAAGAGCGGCCACTGCTATTTCCAGATCAAGGACGCCTCGTGCGCCGTGGACTGCATCATCTGGAAGGGCGCGTACGCCAAGCGCTCCTTCGAGCTGCGCGACGGCATGCAGGTCCAGTTCACCGGCGGTTTCAACCTGTACAAGGCGACCGGGCGCATGAGCTTTGTCGCCAGGTCGTTCACCTTGGCGGGGGAGGGCCTGCTGCGCCAGCAGGTAGCGCAGCTCGCTGAGAGCCTTAGGCGCGAGGGACTCATGGAGCCCGAGCGCAAGCGGAGGATCCCCGCGTTCTGCACGCGCGTCGCGGTGGTCACCTCGTTTTCGGGCGCGGTCATCGACGACGTCAAGCGCACGCTCCGCCGCCGCAACCCGCTCGTCGAGCTCGTCTGCGTCGACGCGAAGGTCCAAGGCGAGGGCGCCCCGGAGCAGATCGCCTGCGCGCTGGACCGCGCGGCCGCCCTTCGTCCCGATTGCATCCTCCTGGTGCGCGGCGGCGGCTCGTTCGAGGACCTCATGACGTTCAACGACGAATCGCTCGCCCGCGCGGTTGCCGCATGCCCGGTTCCCGTGGTCACGGGTATCGGGCACGAGCCTGACACGAGCATTTGCGACATGGTGAGCGACCATGCGCTGCTCGCGCGCCGCGGTGACGCTCTCCAGATCGGCCATCGTGGGGGCCACGGACTCCGCCGCGGCGGTGGGCGTGGAGCAGCGCAGGTCGCTCACCATGTCGCAAATGCTCGTGTCAGGCTCGTGCCCGATACCCGTGACCACGGGAACCGGGCATGCGGCAACCGCGCGGGCG
>DBFEBE010000039.1:0-4301 GCA_048318985.1 Collinsella sp. | reverse complement strand
CCCGGCCCACGACCCCAACGACTACGCCATGGGTCAGGCCCACGACCTGCCGCAGATCAATATCTTCGACGAGCACGCGGTGGTCGTCGAGGGCTACGGTGAGTTCACCGGCATGACCCGCGACGAGTGCCGCGAGGCCGTGCTCGCATGGTTCGAGGAGCACGGCCTGCTCGACCACATCGACGAGCACAAGCACTCCGTCATGCACTGCTACCGCTGCGACCAGACGCTCGAGCCCTGGCTCTCCGAGCAGTGGTTCGTCGCCGTCGACAAGCTGAAAGGCCCCGCGCTCGACGCCGTGCGCGACGGCCGCGTGACCTTCCACCCTGCCCGCTGGACCGATACCTACACCTCCTGGATGGAGAACCTGAAAGACTGGTGCATCTCGCGCCAGCTGTGGTGGGGCCACCGCATCCCCGTGTTTTACTGCGAGGAGTGCGGCTGGGAGGACGCCTGCATGGAGGACGTCACCGTCTGCCCCAAGTGCGGCGGCACCCATATCCACCAGGACGAGAACGTGCTCGACACCTGGTTCAGCTCCCAGCTGTGGACCTTCGTCACGCAGGGCTGGCCGCAGCACCCCGAGCAGCTCGAGGGGCATCACCCCACCACCGCGCTCGTCACCGCGCGCGACATCATCGCCCTGTGGGTCGCCCGCATGGTCATGAGCTCGCTGTACTTCCTCGATGAGGTCCCGTTCCACGACGTCGTCATCTACCCGACGATCCTCGCCAAGGACGGCAGCCGCATGTCCAAGTCCAAGGGCAACGGCGTGAACCCGATGGACCTCATCGACATGTACGGCGCCGACGCCATGCGCTTCAACCTACTGACGCTCTGCACCACCAACCAGGACGTCAAGTTCGACGCCGACATCGACAAGAAGACGAAGGCCCTCAAGGGCTCTGCCCGCACCGAGCAGGCCCGCGCCTTCGTGACCAAGATCTGGAACGCGAGCCGCTTCCTGCTCATGAACATGGAGGGCTACACCCCCGGCGAGCCTGTGGCCGAGACCGCGGCGGATGCCTGGATGTTCAGCCGCCTGGCAAAGGCGGTGCGCATGGTCACCGAGGGCATCGAGCGGTACACGTTCGGCGAGATGGCCCGCGGCGTGCAGAACTTCTTCTGGAACGAGGTCTGCGACTGGTACGTCGAGGTCACCAAGACCCGTCTCAAGGACGATGCCGCTCGCCTGCAGGCTCAGCGCAACCTTATCTTCGTGCTCGACACCTCGCTGCGCCTGATGCACCCGCTTATGCCGTTCGTCACCGAGGCGATCTGGGACACCATGCCCGCCAGCTACCTCGACGTGAAGGAAGACGGTTCCTACGAGCGCGCCGAGGCCCTCATGATCGCCTCCTGGCCCGAGCCCGCCGATTTCGAGCGCTTCGTCGACGAGACGTCCGAGAAGTCCTTCGAGCTCATGCGCGCCGTCGTGACCGACGTCCGCACGAGCCGCGCCCGCTATCGCATCTCGCCCAAGCAGGAGCTGCGCTGCGAGGTCAAGGCCACCACGCCCGAGGTCGCCGAGGCGATTCGTGGCATGGCGGACTTCATCTGCGACCTGGCGAACGTGAGCGAGCTTGCCGTCTCGACCGCCGACGTGTTCGTGAAGCCCAAGAAGGCCATCGCGCTCGCCGGCCCGGACTTCGACGCGTTCGTGGTCATGGGCGACCTCGTGGACTTCGAGGTGGAGCGCGCCCGTATGGAGAAGGAGCTCAAGGCTGCCGAGAAGGAGCTCGCGAGCACCGAGAAGACCTTGTCCAACCAGGGCTTCATCGCCAAGGCCGCGCCCGAGATCGTCGAGGCCAAGCGCGCCCGCGCCGTCGAGCTCGCCGACGCGATCGCCGCGCTCAAGGCTCAGCTCGCCGATTTCTAGTCTCAAGCCCCGGTTCCCGAGGATTCTTGCGGGAGCCGGGGCTTTTCTGCATTCGGGGAAGACTGCGGCGTGTTTGCGGTGCGAGTGGTCCTGTTGATCTTTCGGGCGCGGGCAGTCGATCACGGGGCACCGTTCAGGTTTGCGGCTTTATCGCGGGTGTACTTGGACACATATGGCAAATATATACGTTCCAACGGTCTCAAGATGCCACGCATACTCGTTGTAGCGCCACGTTTGCCTTGTTTGAGTCGGTTTGGCGCGCACCGTCGGGCATGTTTTGGATTCTGACGGGCTTTTGGATATAAGACTCGCGCCCGCGTTTATACATTTGCCATCTTTGTCCAAAAATACCGTGGGTTAAGAAAAAAATGGAGGGCACATGCCGAAAAGGTCGCACGCGTATGCAGTTCCGTTTTCCGTGGAGCCGCTTTTATACAATGAGGCCGTGGAGCTTGCTGCCGATACGGGCGTACTGCCGGGCACCACGGGCCCGTTGCTGGAGACGGTCATCGATATGCTCGAGGAACTTGGTCGCCCCGATGAGCATTTCGATTGCACCCAGGTCGCCGGCACCAACGGCAAGACCTCCACGACGCGCTTCACCGCCGCGATTCTCTCTGCTGCCGGCAAGCGCTGCGCTCTGTACACTTCACCCCAGCTCGTGCGGTATGAGGAGCGCATGGAGGTCGACGGGAGGGTCGTGAGCCCGGAGGCGTTTGCGCATGGAGTCTCGGCTGCAGCGGCCGCCGGGTCGCGCGTGAACGCCCGACGCTCAGAGCGCGGCGAGGAGCCGTACACCATCACCCCGTTCGACCTGCTGACGGTCGCCGCGATGGTCGTGTTCGCCGAGGCGCGCGTTGATGCTGCAGTGCTCGAGGTCGGAATGGGCGGTCGCTGGGACGCCACGAGCGCAACCGACCCGGTCGCGGTCGCCATTACGGGCATCGGTCTCGACCACGTCCGCATTCTCGGCGACACCCTTGAGGCCATCGCGGGGGAGAAGGCCGCCGTCATCAAGCCGGGACGCCGCGTCGTGCTCGGAGAGGGCACCCATGAGCCTTCGGTCGAGCGGGTCATGCGCGATCGTTGCCGCGCGTGCGGCGTCGATCCGTATTGCTCCAGCCATGTGGTCACCCATGGGCCCGAACGCCTCGGGGACAAGATGCATCTATCTTGCTCGACCCCCTTCGCAGATCATGCGGTGTTTCTTCGCAAGCCGATCTACCAGGCTCAAAACGCCGCGTGTGCCGTCGCGCTCGCCGAGGTGTACCTGGGATGCCCCCTTGCTGATGACCTGTTGTCCGGCGCCCTCGACGCCTGTCCCGTCCCAGGGCGGTTCGATGTCGTCCGCCGCGATCCGTTCGTCCTCGTCGACGCCTGCCATAACCCTCAGAGCTGCGAGAATTTCATATCGGCTTTAGGTGAGCTCGCTCTCGATGCCGGAGACCGTCCGACCCTGCTCATAGCGGCCCTTTTCGATAAGGACGTGGCGGGAATCGTCGAGCGTCTGGTCCCCGCGTTCCCCCGCATCGTGGTCACCGCGACGGCATCCGATCGCGCCATGCCTCCCGCTGAGCTTGCGCGGCTGGTGCTCGATGAGCTCGATCGCGAGGGCAGGGATTCGAGCTGCCTCATCGGGACGTTCCCGTGCGTGCAGGATGCGCTGGATGACGCCACCGAGCGCGGCATGGCGCTTGTCGCCGCCGGTACCATCACGCTTGCGGGCGAGGTGGCCGCGCTGCTGCGGTAGCGGTCGGGGTATATGCTTCGGACGCCTGGGGCCAGCTTGCTCGATGGGCCGTACGCTGTCTGGCTGTTAGGGGAGGGCGGCAGCCTTCGCGGCGCGGCGGCGCATGCGGAGTTCGCCATCGGCTCGCCGCCGGCGTCCGTCCTGCATGCGAAGGGAGCCGGCAGCGTGTGCCGGCTCCCTTCGCATGAGCGATAGTCGAGCGCCCGGGCCGCTGACGGCTCTCGCCCGTATTACAAAAAGCGGTACTGCACCGTTCCGACGCCCACGCTGATGAATCCGAGGGCCCGGGCGACGGCGGGCTGCATATCGATGACGCGCCCGTGCACGTAGGGTCCGCGGTCATTGACGTATGCGACGACCGATCGCCCACCGTACCGTATCTCGACGCGCGTCCCGAACGGTACGTTCAGCATGGCGATGCCCATGGACGTCTCGGTGACGATCTCGCCGCTGGCGGTCGTGCCGCCCATGAACCCGTCGCCGATGCCGTAATAGGAGGCGACGCCGGAAAGCCAGCCGCTGTCCGTATCTCCACCCTGGTTGCCGCCGCTATTGTCGGTAGCGCCGCTGTCCGGTTCTGGTTGCGATGGAATCTGTTCGCTCTGGCCCGTGTCGTCGTCGGGCGTCGATTCAGCGGCGGGAGGGGCGGCGGGGCTTTCGGGGGCAGGAGAC
>DBFEBE010000038.1:0-4539 GCA_048318985.1 Collinsella sp. | reverse complement strand
GCTCGGGCTGCCGACGCTGCTGCGGCGCGGACACGACGCCCATCTGCGCGGCGAGGCCCGCCTGGTAGGCGCGCTCCTCGTCGTAGAGGCGGGCGAGCGTGGGGGCGTCGACGTTCTCGGCGAACACGGAGAACTTGCCGCTCTTGAGCGACGGATCGATCATGAAGCGGACGAGCGGCTCGCCCACGAAGGCGTAGCCGCGCTTCTCGGCGCTCGCCTTGACGAACTCGCCGACCTCGCGCGTGAGCTGCGGGTAGTAGGGCGCCATCAGCGGGTCGTCATCGTTGGCGATGAGGATCGTGTAGAGCGCCGGGGCGGTGTCGACCCCGCCCACCACGAGCGTCTGGCCCTCCATCTCATGGGCGGCCTGGCGGGCGAGCTTCTTGAAGGAGAACGGTGCGCGCGCAGCACCGAAGATACCTGCGACGTGGTCTTCGAAGGTGTTCAGGAAATTCACGAACGATCACACTCCGGACGGTCTTTGCGATAGCCGAATAGATAGACATAAAGCCAAATAAGTATAGATGAAGCGACGCCGACGGCGACCGCGCAGGCCACCTGCGCCGCGCTCAAGCTGGCAATTTCCATAGGGTGTGCAAGAGCGGGGAGCGCGCACCCTGCGAGGAGCATGAGGCCGCAGGCGGCGAGGAGCCAGGCCGGCGGGCGGGTGCCCTCGCGCGCGGCGCGGGCGCGGTCCACCAGGTGGCCGGCGGCGACCGCCGCCAGGGAGCACGCCGCGACGCGCGCCAGGAACGACGGGTCGGCGAGGGCTCCGGCAAGCTCCGCGATGCCGAGGCCCGCGCCCGGCGACGCGGCGAGGGAGAGCCGTGCGGCGACGGCGCCCAGGGCGAGCGAGCCGGCCGATGCGGCGCCCCCGAGCGTGAGCGCGGCAAAGGAGGCGGCGACGGGGAGCAGGAGGCAGGCGTCGCCGGCCGCGAGGCCGAGCGCCCAGGACGCAAGCAGCGCGCACGAGGCTTGCCCGGGGGCGCGGCCCCACACGAGCCACCAGCCGCTGGCGGCGGCGAGCACGAGGACGGCCGCCGGGACGGTCGCCAGCGGGGCGCCGTGGGCCACGGCGGCCATGATCAGCCCGGTGAAGGCGAGCGCGGAGCCGATCTGCGGCGCAGCCGCGGCGGCGGCCCCGCAGGCGATGGAGGCGGCGGCGACCGCCGTGGGCGCGATGCCGCCGAGCGCGCCGAGCGTCGAGGCGCAGATCGCTGCGAGCGAGGCGCCCGAGACGGCGCCGAAGAGGATGCGCCGGGCGGCGGGCCAGCGGCTTCCGAGCAGGCCCGCCTCGGGGTCGATGTCCCAGCCCCGCTCCTCGTCCGCGGCGACCTGCTCGCGCTCCTCCTCGTCATCCGAGGTCAGCTGGGCGATGATGCGCGCGAGGCTGCGGCGCCCCTCGCGCACGCCGCCGAGCTCGGAGCAGAAGCGCTCGCCGAATTCGGCGACGTCGGCGGTCCGCCCGTCCGCCTCGGGGGAGAGCGCGGCGAGCAGGGCGTCCTCGGCCGAGGCGGGGAGGTCGGGCAGCAGCTCGCTCGGCGCCTCGACGCCGCGGGTGATGAGGTTGAGGGACTCGAGCGGGTCGGCGGTGCGGAAGGGCGCGGCGCCGCAGAGCGACTCGTACAGGACGCATGCGAGCGAGAAGACGTCGCTGCGCTCGTCGACGCGGTCGCCGCGCAGCTGCTCGGAGGACATGTAGCCGATGGTGCCGCCGCGCGCCCCTCCGAACCCGGCGGCGCTCGTGAGCTTCGCCATGCCGAAGTCGGCGAGCTTGACGGTGCCGTTGCGGTCGATCAGGACGTTGGCGGGCTTGATGTCGAGGTGCAGCGCGCCGTTCTCGTGCGCGAAGGCGAGGGCCTGCGCGAGCGCGTCGGCGATGCACGCCGCCTCGTCGAAGGTGAGCGAATGGCCGTCGACCTGCGCGAGGAACTCCTCGAGGCTCATGCCGTCGACGTATTCCATGACCAGGTAGGCGTAGGCGGCGTCGTAGGTGAAGTCGATCATCGACACGATGTGGGGGTGCGGCAGCATGCTCGCGGTGCGCGCCTCGGCAAGTGCGTCGGCCATGATGTCGGCCCCGTGGGCGCCGTGCGCGAAGAGGGGGATGCGCTTGATGGCGACGCGGCGCTGGAGGCGGCTGTCGAGGCAGATCTCGACGCTGCCGAAGCCGCCGGACGCGCGCGTCTCGAGCGGCCGGTAGCGGCGGAGCAGCCCGGTCGCGCCGGCGCCGGGTTCGGGCACGCGTCGCGCGGCCCGGGAGGGTTGTTGAGATGGAAACAGCGGCATGGCTTCCTTGTGCGTTTGGGGTACGTGTGCGGCATGGCCGTCGCTGCATTCTACCACGCGGGCCATCGCGCCGCCGCGCCCCGCGGCGTCCCATGACGACGGCCGCTCCATCGGGGGGCGTACCCCTTCGTGCCAAAAGGGACGTACCCTTTCGGCACGCCGGGCCCCCACGGGGGCGCCCGCCCTCTCAATTTGGGGACAGGCACGTTTTTGAGGCGGGGGACGCCTGGCGGGCTCGGGGCGCGCCGGACGGGGCGTCCCGAGCCGTTGGGGACGTACCCCCGTGGCGCGCCCTTTGGCGCGCCGGCGCCTCTGCAAGCGGGTCGAACCTTCCCCATCTCCCAAATGGGGCACCCGCGTCCCATGCCGCCGGCCCGTCCCGATCGGTGCCGCCATGCCCCATCGGCCCGCGCGGGCATGTATCATAGGTCGGAACGAGAACGCCGCGTCGCGGCGCACGGAGGGAGGGCGCATGGACGACCGCCAGAGGCTCGCCGCCTACGACGCCTTCGCTGCGGACGTACGCTCTGAGCTGGAGCGCACATCCGGTCACATGGAGGAGCTCCGTGCGGCCGGCCAGGTGAAGACGGCGACGTATCGGCAGCTGTTCGCCAACCGGGCGACGCTGCGCGACATCGATCGCCGCCTCGCCGAGCGCGGGCTGTGACGCGTACCGCACATCAGGATGTAAAGGAGGACCCGGTGGAGTCGCTCTATCGCAAATACCGTCCGCTCACCTTCGAGAGCGTGGTCGGCCAGCAGCACATCGTGTCTACGCTCGAGCACGCGGTGGCCGAGGGGCGCCTGTCCCATGCGTACCTGTTCTGCGGGCCGCGCGGAACGGGCAAGACCACCATGGCGCGCATCCTCGCCAAGGCCCTGCTGTGCCAGGGGGCCGAGGCGGCGCGGGCGACGGGTGCGTCGGGCTGCATGGCATGCGGCACGTGTCCCGAGTGCGAGGCCATCGCCGCCGGCACGCACCCGGACGTCTACGAGCTCGACGCGGCGAGCCGCACCGGCGTCGACAACGTGCGCGAGGAGATCATCGGCTCGGTGAACTTCGCCCCGGTGCGCGGCGCCTACAAGGTCTATATCATCGACGAGGTGCACATGCTCACGGCGGCTGCGTTCAACGCGCTGCTCAAGACGCTCGAGGAGCCCCCGAGCCATGTCGTGTTCGTGCTGTGCACCACCGATCCGCAGAAGATCCTCGAAACCATCCTGTCGCGCTGCCAGCGCTTCGACTTCCACCGCATCTCGAACGAGGACATCGTCGGCAGGCTGCGCTGGATCTGCGAGCAGGAGGGCTTCTCCTACGACGACGAGGCGCTCGAGATGGTGGCGCGCCATGCCCGCGGCGGCATGCGCGACGCGCTGTCGACCCTGGAGCAGCTCTCGGTGTTCGGGGACGGCTCCGTGCGCGTCGACGACGCGCGGTCGCTCCTGGGCGAGGTCTCCGGCACGGTGCTCTCCGCCTTCGCCTCCGGGATCGCCGCGCGCGACGTGGCGGGGCTGTTCGCCCAGGTGCGCGCGCAGGTGGAGGGCGGAAGCGACCTCATGGAGTTCACGCGGGACGCCGTGGCGCACGTCCGCGACGTCTACACGGCGTGCGTGGCGGGGGACCGCTCGGAGCTGTTCGACGGCACGCCCGAGGAGGTCGCGTGCCTGGTGGAGGAGGCGCGCCTGTTCGAGGGCCCCGACCGCCTCGCGCGCGTCCTGACGGTGCTGGACGACGCCGCGATCGAGATGCGCAACGCCTCCGACCCGCGGCTCGTGCTCGAGATCGCGCTCACCCGCCTCGCCCGCCCGCAGAGCGACCTGACGCTCGAGGCCCTGGCCGAGCGCCTCGACCGCCTCGAGGCGCAGGTCGCCGCCGGCGTGGCGAGCGCACCCATGGACGCCGCGGCGCTCACGGGGGCACCGTCTGCGAGCTCCGCTTCCCGGGCGCACGCCGCCTCCAAGCCGGAGCCCGCCCGCGGCAGCGCTCCCGCGAACCCGGCGCCCGCCCGCGACCGTGCCGACCTGCCGTGGAGCGCGCCCCGCTCCGCTGCCGCGGCGTCCGGACCGGCGCCTGCCGGTGTTGCGGCCGGCGCCCCGGCACCTGCCGCCTCCGCGCCGGTCGTGGCCGAGCCTGCCGCGGTCGAGCCCGCGCCTGCCGCGGTCGAGCCCGCGCCCGCGGCGACGGCGCCCGCCTCGCCCGCAGCCCAGCGCCCAAATCGACCTTCGGCTACGGATTCCGCCTCGGTTCCG
>DBFEBE010000037.1:0-2972 GCA_048318985.1 Collinsella sp. | reverse complement strand
GGTAATCCTTGAGAATTGGCCAAATTCCACGGGAAGCACTATAGCAAATTGTCCTATGACAATGCAAGGATTATCATAGGACAATTTTCAAAGCAGATTATCTATTTTGAGGATAGTTTATCTATTGAGCCTCGCGCTGGTGCACTAAGCCCACTACATAGACCAAATCCTGCTCAGCAAAATAGCGGTAGATTATATCGAAGGGGTCTACAACGACTTTGCGAACCGTGTCGCCGAAGCGTCGCTTGATTGAAGTGGGCAGTATCCTCGACCCCATCTCGGGCGCAAACTCAAGAAGGGATACCGCATACCATATCTCCTCGCGCTTTGAGTCCATGTATACCTGGGTCATATCCTCAACAAAGCCTTCAGAGACCTCGACTTTAGCCACGACCAAGCCTCTTTTCGACTTCGGCTCTTGCTTCCGCTACGCCATGGAATACACGCCCGGCCGCAAAATCGGCCTCTCCCCTCTCGAGCACTTCCATAACTCTTCGCTCGTACAACGCCTCCTCTACAGCACGCGCTTTTTCTTGCGCTAAAACATCCTCGGAGCAAAAGATGTAAGCAGCATTGCCGTTCTCGGTAATGTGGACCACTTCTTCAGCAGCCCTGTCTTTAATTTCTCTTTGCTTGGTTTTCAAGGCGGCAAAGGAGTAGATAGGGGTAGCCCTTGGTGCCTCATATGCAGGAACTGGCATGGCAATCTCCTTAAAGTTCTTAGTTAGGTATCTATATAGTACTCAAAATCGATACCTTATTCAATATCAAATTCAGTTCCATAGATAAACGGATTCTGATTTGCGCTTCTGCCGCTTCTTCGGTCTCACCGATGGCTACTGGCTTCGCGCCCAAGAAGCCTACGACCTGGAAATCACAAGGCGCAAGCTCGCCCCCGAGCTCAAGCGAATCCGTCCCTTCAACCAAGCTGCCTGCCTGTAGGAATCTAGAATCCCATCGCCTTCAACCGCTCCAAAGCGGGCGCGGCGTGGCGGGCGCCGGCTTCGGGATACAGCTCGGAGGCAATCGCGATGCCGAGGCGAACATCTTCCGCCGCCTTTCCAAGCACTTCGCCTACGACGCGAGCAGGCAGGCCCCATGATCGGGCCTCAGCTACAATACTCTCTCGCTCGATCCTATCGATGCGAATGCCGCCATCGATGCGCAAGCCCATGAACAGCACGTTCGGCGTAATCTCAAGGGCTGGCACGACGTCATAGAG
Source organism: Collinsella sp. (assembly GCA_048318985.1). Lineage (GTDB taxonomy): Bacteria > Actinomycetota > Coriobacteriia > Coriobacteriales > Coriobacteriaceae > Collinsella. Next base: position 1,750 of record DBFEBE010000037.1, on the reverse strand, counting down.
CGGCGCGAGGCGCACCTCGTCGCCCCCGTGGAGCAGCGCGTAGTTCTTGGCGTGAGCGTCGGTATTTCCCAGAACGGTGTTCACGAAGAGATGCCGCAGCAGCCGCTTGCGCTCTTCCAGCGAGTCGGCGGCATAGCGGGACAGCAGCTCGGCAATGCCCTTGTAGGTCGGATCGCTTTTCGTGGGCGTCGCTGTTGCCGCGTACTTGCGTCCCGGTTCTATGCCGAGAGCTTGCGCGCAGTCTTCTTGATGCAGCCGAACGAGCCCCCTTTCGGTTTCAACTCGGTCGAAGCGTTCCACAACCAGCGTAGACGGCGCTTCGAGCAAATCGAGAATGGCTGAGCCAGCCGTCTCCGTCACATGTCGTGCGACCTCCATTCCCCATGCTTCCGCTTCGACCAATCCCGCAAGCCGACCCTGGGGCTGCAGCTTCAATATATGCGTCGAAGGAGCCCCGTCCAAAGGAAGCGCCGCGGAACTTAAGGCCCTGTGGCCTGGCTCAGCCGCAGCCCAGTCTTCTGATCTCGCAATCACGCACAGCTTCTCCTGAAAGCCGCCAAGCGACACCCGCAGAGAAGATGCGTCATCGTAAGGGTGCGACGGCAATGCCGCCAGACGTGCCGACAGTTCCTCGGGAGTCAATCGCTTCTCGCGCGGCAGCTCCTGGCTCGCACGCGCCAACGCCCAATCTTCCGAGGGCATCACCTCAACGGCGCCGGCGCACTCCCAACCAATCTGGGCGAGCAATCCAAAATAGTCGCCCTCGGCAACACCGTAGAACCGCTGCAGCTCATCGAGCCTCGCGTCTTCGGGCAAAAGCCCCGAGAACCAGGAAAACGTCCGCTGGGCATCGAAGGGTTCCTCTTGAACGCAGAGCGCCGTTGAGAGCAGAGGCGAAAAGGGATGCGCCGAGGCCACCTCTTCCGAGAACGCGAAACGAGCGCCGTTCTTCGTGCGAGCCAGTTGCCCAATCTTTTCGCCGCCGAGGCGAACCTCAAGGATCTCAGAATTCACTGTTGACCCCCTTCTTGGCGCGAGCGCAGAAGCGACACCACCGATGCAGGGGCATCGTGCACTTCGGCCTGAGCGCCCTTAGGGAGCACCACCAGCTTCAAGCCCAAATCGCTGATGGCGCGCATGAGGGTCTGGGAACTGACGCCCTTGCCGTTTTCAAGAGCCGAAAGGGTGGCGTGGGAGGCACCGATGATCTCGGCGAACTCATCTTGGGTGTACCCCTTTTCCTTGCGGGTTTTCTGGAGAAACGACCCGAGCTGGTCAAGGCCGTACACATTGGTCCACTTCATCGTACATCTCCCATCGGATATCAATTTTTCTTGATATTAGCCGATATTGGGAAAATGTCAAATATTCTTGATAGATCGGAAAACGAGGTGATTGTCAAATATTTTTGACAGTTAGCCCTTGAGCAGGTCGCCCAGACCCTCGTTGAAGCCCTCGGCGAAGGCGCTGGGGATGACGACGGTGCCCTTGCCCTCGCGCAGCGACTCGTTCAGCAGGTGCATGGTGCGCAGGCGCGAGACCGCCTCGTGGTCGCCGATGAGCCCTTCCATTTCGTCCAAGATCTCGTAGATGTCGTGCTCCGCCTCCATGAGGATGATGCGGGCCTTCTTGCGTTGCTCGGCCTGGGCCTCCAGACTCATGGCCTCCTGCAGCTCCTTCGGCAGCAGAATGTCGCGCACCTCCACCGAAAGCACGGTCACGCCCCAGGGCGCCACCCTCTCCTCCAGCA
>DBFEBE010000036.1:0-4535 GCA_048318985.1 Collinsella sp. | reverse complement strand
GGGGAAACGTAAACGCACGCCGCGGAAAAATCGCCGGACCGGGTTCGGGAAAAGGACGGGGCCGAAAACGGCCCCTGTCTTGAAATCTGGATATGGAATCAATCAATCATCGCCATGTCGAACGCTTATATGCGAACTCGGAATCGATCATCGCTGCGCAGTCCCTCCGAGGGCGGGGCCGTCGTGCTATCTGGCGGAACTAGCCTTATTTACCCGCCGTCGGGCGTAGCGCCAACAGGTCATCCCTGATCTCATCGAGCAGCTTCCTGCACTTGAGCTCCGCGGCCTCCATCGGGCTGACGTATCCATCCTCATGCGGGTCGAAAATCATATCCGGGTCTGGCAGCCATTTGCCGTCGCCCTCGCCGAAGGCGGTCTCGGTCATGATGTCGCAGAGGCCCAGGAGCCTGACGAAGATATCGCTCTCCCCGACATATGGGGTCGCGCGTCGGCACGCGCGGAGGTACACGTCGAGCGTCTGGAGGAACAGGTCCTCGGTGCCGACCTCCCAGGGAGGACGGGACTTATCGTCTTCCGGGTTCACCTTGATGTCGTGCAGAATCGAGTCCGGCACGCAGCGCAGGTCTGTAGTCGGCCAGACGAAATGATCGGTCTCCTCGCACAGGTCGAGGAAGTCGTAGGCCTGGTTCCATAGCACGCAGAGCACATCCAGCTGGTTTTCGGTGAGTTTTTCGTCCATGGTCCTATCTCCTGATTCTATGAGGAGGTCGGCGACGTCGATGTGCGCCCAGCAGGCGATATCCTCGACCTTCTCGAAGTCGCTCGGAGCGTGCGTCCCGCGCCGCCAGTCCTTAATCGATGAGATCGAGACGTGCATCGCGCCCGCGAGCTCCCGCATCCTGGCGGCGCCTTTGGCGCCGTGTCCTAGCAACGAATCGAACACGGCGGGGGAGAACGCGAACGTCCCGTCGCCAATCCTGTAGGTGTCTTTCCGCATTGCGGCATCTCTCTTTCTCAATCCTTGCCGACAATGTTATCTGTGGCGCGGCCGTCTACGGAGACGAACCTGGACGGACCTCTACCCGTCCGGCTTCACGGAGAACCACAGACCGTCGTCGCAGATCAGCCCGCGCGCGACACATCGACCGCCGACGTCCACTAGGACGCCGGTCACGGTGGCGTCCGCCTTGCCGAACATGCTGGGGCAGGGCAGCGTCGCGCCGACCCTGGCGATCTCGAAGCGCCGCCCGTCGCACACGATTGCCCTCGGGGTGTTGAGCCCGCACTTTCGGTCGGTCTCGACCGCTATGGGGACGACCTTGGCGTCGAACCTGCTGCATCCGCCCACGTGCCGGACCTCCCTCCCGCTCGGTATCGCGCGCCACGCGCGCGATACCCCCGCCGTCTCCCACCCTGGATACCGTCCTGCAATCCCAACGGGGAGGGCATCCGGGGCGGTACCGCCCGCGCTGCGGTCTCACCGCGCAGCAGGCGGCCTATGGCTATGCCTATTCGGCCGACCCGATGCGGTCGCCGTTCGTGTAGTCGGAATAGGCCCGCGCCCAAGCGTCCTGCACGCGGCGGGAGTCGCGTATCTTGCAGAAGATACCCGTCTTGGGCGAGCCGTCGCGCAGCATGAACGTGATGAAGCAGAAGTCTCCGATATCGGGATCCTCGTTCATCATCATGGCGCCGCAGGTGTCCAGCACCTCGCGGTTGTCCTCCTGCGACCCGCCGAGGATATCGATCGTGCAGGTGGCCGTATCCGACGGTCCGACGAGGCCATCCGGCATCGCCGGCAGTGCATCCGGGTCGGTTCCGTCGATCTCCCCAAGGATGCGCGTCTCGAACGTCGAGTTTGCCGCGCGCAGGCGTCCAAGCGCGTCCGCGTATGCGATCGACGAGACGAGGCGTTCGAGCTCCCTGGCGGCAGCCTCGGCGCTGTCCGCATATCCCCGCGGGTCCTTTTCCATGAGCGCGTCGGCGAGCATGGCGACGGCCGCCTCGGCAACCCTGCCGGACTTGCCCATGTCGTCGGCGCACTCGCCGGCGAGTGCCGACAGCGCGCTCGAGTAGAAGGGGATGTCGCTGCGGCGTCCGAACCTCTCGGCCACGCGCCCGCAGGACTCCCTCCATCGTTCCATCAGCGCGAGCCTCAGGTTCGCCGTCTCATCGTGCTCGATGGGCGGCACCGTGCCGTGATCCGTGGCCATGTCCATATCCTTCCGTTTCCGTCCCATGCCGCTCCCGCGGCTTCCCTAGAGAGCCGTTTACCCCGAATCGCCCCCGCTCATGCCCGCTAAATTGAGATCGGGGCGGAAGGCCGCCTGTCCGTATCTTCCCGTCCTCATCGGAATCGGCTGTTTCCGATGCGCCCGAACGGGGTATCAACGGGTAATACCGAATGAACGACTTGGGCAAGGAGCAGCCATGTATACGGACGATGACGAGATCGGGCGCGCCGTCGCTGCCGATCTGGAGGAATGCTGGCAGGGCGAGGGCTGGTACCGAATCTGCTTCACCGACGGGATGGGATCGTATCCGGCCACATGGTACGGGACCGAAGCGGACCTTGCCGACGACCTCCGCGGTGCCTACGGGGATGCCGGCGAGATCCATCTGCCCTACGCCGAGATCTCCGTGATCGACCAGGCTGTCGAGAAGGTCTGGCAGGGCGAGGGATGGTATCGGGTGACGGGCGGCGACGGCGAGAAATGGGAGCCGGACTTCTACGTTACACGCGAATGCCTGGTCGCCGCACTGCGCGACGCCTACGACGAGGCATCCTTCAGCGGCGCCATATGCGTCCCACGTGTAGATCCGGCCCCGGACCCTGACGGGCGCCGAACGCACGCCTTCTGAAGCGCCCCGTGATTCAAACTGGGCGAGAACCGAACCGGAGGAATCGCTACGCGTTTCCCACAGCCGGCTGCCTACGGGACGTATGGGGTCCCTCCGGTCATCCGGCCATGGAAAACGCCGGGCTCCGGTGCCAGCCCAATACATAACCGCACAAACGCACATCTATGCGCTTACGCATCTGAGCATCTGGGTACATACATGGCGACGAAGGCGGGGGGATCGGCCCCCCGCCGGAACCGAAAGGATAGAAGCCAATGAGCATCAACCGAGTCAACATCACCGGAAACCTCACCCGCGATCCCGAGCTCCGCGCCACCGCGGCCGGCACCCAGGTGCTCTCGTTCGGCATCGCCGTCAACGATCGCCGAAAGAACCCGCAGACCGGCGAGTGGGAGGACTATCCCAATTACATCGACTGTACCATGTTCGGCACCCGCGCCGAGGCTGTCGGCCGCTATATCTCCAAGGGGAGCAAGGTCGCGATCGAGGGCAAGCTGCGCTATAGCTCCTGGGAGCGCGACGGCCAGAAGCGCAGCAAGCTCGAGGTCATCGTCGACGAGATCGAGTTCATGAACTCCCGCCCTGCCGCGTCTCCTGCTGCCGCGGTTGATGGTGGACAGCAGTATGCGGTCCCCGAGGCTCCCGCCGTCGAGGTTGCGGACGAGGACATCCCGTTCTAGCCGACCCGTACAACCCCATACTCAAGTGATCGCCCCACCGGAGACGGCGGGGCTTTTTCATGCCGTAGCCCGTCTCCACACGTTTCCCACACCCGGCTGCCTATGGGACGGATGGGGTCCCGCCGGTCATCCGGCCATGGAAATCGCAGGCCAGGGGCCTGCCGACCGGTGTCCGGGCGGCCCGCTGGGCAAATTATCGAATTACGCAGACGCATACGTGCGCATTTACGTGTTTGTGCGTTTACGCATGTGCGCAGCTGGGTACATACATACCAGCGGCAAGGGAGGCCGCGACCGCGTCGGCGCGGGATCGCCGAATATCGGAAGGAGGCCGTCATGGCCGGTTGCAAGAGGGAAGTAATGGAGCCGAGCGGAAGGGAGAAGGTCGCCGCCGCCGCCGCGCTGGTCGCGGGGCTCGTCGGGATGTGGTTCATGCTCGCATACAGCTATGTCTACATCAACTGCGCCGTATTCCCGGTGGCGGGCGCGCTCATCGCGTACGCCTACGACGTGGCGGAGAGGACGGTGGCGGCACGGAAGGAGTGCTGCCGCAAGGTCGAAACGCGCCGCGCGTATCGCGCCGCGAGGGCGTCGGAATACGGCGCATAGCGGCGCCGGCGGGCAAGAATAAGTAAACGCGCATCCGCACAGGTATGCAGGTGTGCGTTTACGCATCCGCATAACTGGGTACATATATGGCAGCGGCAGGGCCCTAGCGCCCTGCCGTCGGCGGATGCGGGACCGGTAGCGACTCGCCGGCCCCGTCCCCGCCGCCGGCAGGCGCCAGATATCCGAGAGGGCCGCCCGGAAATCGGGCGGCACCCGTAGAAGGGAAACACATGAAGACAATCGTTTTGGTCAACCAAAAGGGCGGCGTCGGCAAGACGACGTTCGCGGACGAGATCGCCTGGGGCCTCGAGCGCCGCGGGCGCGAGGGCGGCTTCATCAACCTCGACCCGCAGGGCGGCGCGAGTCACGAGCAGAAGACCGTCGAGGGCGAGAAGGCCGTCACCGTCGTCGACACCCCGGGCT
>DBFEBE010000035.1:0-3048 GCA_048318985.1 Collinsella sp. | reverse complement strand
TCGGAACTGCTCAACACGTTCGACAACACCGTGCACCTCCAGGTCAAGATCCTGTGCCGCGTCATCGACCGCGACGCCTTCCGCGAGGACGCCTTCCTGCCGCCCGTCGAGGGCGACTACGCCGGCAACCGCTTCCGCCGCGACATCAACCAGATCATCGAGAGCAAGGTCGCCGAGACCCAGCAGAACGTCGAGAGGCGCCGACTGTTCATCGTGACCGTCGAGGCGCCGACCCGCGAGCAGGCGTCCCCGCAGCTCGCCCGCGCGACCGAGCAGGTCATGCGCTCGCTCAAGAACATGGGGATCTCCTCCGAGGAGGTCCGCGGAAACGAGCTGCTGCGCATCATCGACTCGATCACCAACCCGCACGACCCGCGCGGCTTCGTCTCGTTCGACGACCTGAAGGTCACCGACGAGCGCGGCGCGAGCGCCATCCAGCTCGGCTACACCACCAAGGACCTCGTCGCGCCCGCCGACCTCACCAAGATCGACGACACTCATATCTCGTGGAACGGATTCGTCGGCCAGGCGCTCTACCTCCAGAAGTGGGCGGGGTCGGTCCGCTCCGACATGGTCTCGAGCCTGGCGGAGCTCCCCATCAACCAGGTGATCACGCTCGACATGACGAGCTGGGAGCAGTCGCGCGCCATCGAGACCATAGAGTCGATGAACACCGACCTGAAGGTGCAGAAGTCCGACTACGTGCTCAAGCACTCCCAGACCATGTACATCACCGACGAGATGCTGCCCACCAACCTCCAGGACGCCATGGAGAACGCCCGCGACCTGCGCGACGACCTCGTGAGCCGCGACCAGAAGATGTGGTCGCTCACCTGCACCACGATGACCTGGGCGGACTCGCTCGAGGACTGCGACGAGAACTCCGGCGCCATCCAGGACGTGTTCCGCCGCTTCACCTGCCGCGCCGTGCCGCTCGTGAAGCTCCAGCGACAGGGTTTCGCCGCGATGCTGCCCACGGGCCGCTGCGACATCCCCTACGTGCGAAACCTCACGACCGCCCCGCTCGCGGCGCTCGTGCCGTTCACGTCGGTCGAGCTCATGGAGCGCGGCGGCATGTGGATGGGGCAGAACCAGACGTCCAAGAACTTCATCTTCTACAACCGCCGCGACGCCGTCGCCCCCAACGGCTTCATCCTGGGCAAGCCCGGCCGCGGCAAGTCGGTGACGGCCAAGAACACGATCCTGTGGACGCTGCTCACCGACCCCACCGCCGAGGTCATCGTCCTCGACCCCGAGCGCGAGTACATCAACGTCGCGCGCGAGATGGACGGCGAGGTCGTCCAGATCTCCGGCGACTCGCACACCTACATCAACCCGTTCGACCTCGAGCTCGTGGAGGGCGAACAGCCGCTCGCGATGAAGGTCGACGCCATCATGTCGATGGTCGAGATGATGGCCAAGAACCTCTCGCCGATGCAGAAGACGCTCGTGGACCGCTGCGTCTCGCGCATCTACGACCGTTACTTCGCCACCCACGACCAGCGCGACATCCCCACGCTGATCGACTTCTACAACATGCTCAACCAGCAGCCCGAGCCCGAGGGCCGCATGCTTGCCGTCACCATCGAGCGCTACGTCACCGGCCAGGCCTCGCTGTTCAACCACCCGACCAACGTGAACACGCACAAGCGCTTCGTCGTCTACGACATCCGCGACTGCGCCGACAACATGAAGGGCCTGGCGCTGCTGATCCTGCTCGACCAGACGTGGAACCGCATCGTGCGCAACCGCGAGCGCCACGTCCGCACGTGGGTGTTCATCGACGAGATGCAGCTGCTCTTCGAGAACGACTACGCGATCTCGTACTTCGACCAGCTCTGGACCCGCTCGCGCAAGTACGGCGCGATCCCGACCGGCATCACGCAGAACATCGAGCGCATCATCAACAACGAGAAGAGCCGCCTGATGCTGGCGAACTCCGACTTCCTGGTGCTGCTCGGCCAGTCGGCGTCGGACGCCGCGGCGCTGGGCGAGGTCATCAAGCTCTCCGAGCGCCAGGTCGCGATGATGCGCAACGCCGGGCCCGGCGAGGGCCTGCTGGTCGCCGGCGGCAAGATCATCCCGTTCGAGAACCGCATCCCGACGGACTCGGCCATCTACCGCATGGTCACCACCAAGCTCGACGACCTGATCCAGTACTCCAACGAGGACGGGCGCGCCGATGCCGCCCGCCGCGGGTAGCGTGACCCGAGATGGCAGACGAGAAGTCCACCGTCACCGACAAGGCGAGCCCGCTCGAGATGGAGAAGGTCAAGCACTCCTCCCTCGAGTACGCCGTGCAGCACGACGGTCCCGCATACAAGCAGAGGGCCGTCGCGCCCTACAAGGAATCGGCCCTCCCCGAGCTCACGCGCGGGGAGGCCGCCAGGTCCGTGTTCAAGGACCGCGTCAGCGAGTCCGTCGGAAACGCGCTCGGAGCGGCCAAAGGTGCCGCCGAGGGGGCGACCAAGGGCGCGGCCACAGGGGTCGCGAAGGGAGCCCTGCACAGCCCCCGCGCGGCGCTGGAGGTGAGCGCGGCCATCGGCCTTTCCGACGGCAACGCCCAGATCGCCGACGAGGGGGCGCGCGCCGCCGACACCGTCGCCAACGCGGCGATGACCCAGGCGGACCCGCGCAACCTCTACCGTGAGGGAAAGGCCGTCGTCGACAGGCTGCCGGCGGGACGGGCCCGCAGGCGCATGGCCCGCTGGGACGCGAAATCGAAGAAGGCCCTCGCCAAGCAGGACAAGGTCCTCAACCAGCTGGAGCACAGAAGGAAGCGCGCCGACACCATGCGCCGCGCCGGCATGTCCGACAAGTCGCTGCTCGGGCGCTGGATCAACCTGAGGCAGAAGCGGCTCGAGAACAAGGCGGGGCGGCTCGGCGCCAAGGCCGGACGGCTCGCCGGGACCGACACCTCCGGCATCCGCGGCAAGATCATGCAGCTGCGCCGCACCAAGGCGGCCGCCACGAACACCGTCCTCGGATGGCGCGGCCTGGCCGCCGCGGGTGCGGCGGCGGGCGGCACCGCCATCGTCTGCCTAGTCG
>DBFEBE010000034.1:0-13648 GCA_048318985.1 Collinsella sp. | reverse complement strand
GGTCCCGGTTTTCACGCCGCCGGCGAAGAACGTCACCGGGGTCTGGCCGGGCTTGAGGTAATGGAGCTCGAGGCGGTCATCGGCCTCGAGGGCGACCCACTCGATGGAATGCTCCTCCGTCATGGGGTGCGCCACCTCGCCGACCTGGACGTGGATGATGTGGCCGTCGCGCTGGAGCTCGACCGAGGGAACGTGCTTCTCGGTCGCGGCGTCGACGGTGTTGGGCTCGAGCGCCTCGAAACCGGACGGCGCCGGGGACCCGGAGACCGTTGCGAGGAAGTTGCCGTCCGCATCCTTGTAAAACGTTGCCATATGTCTCTCCTAACCGTAGGGCTCGACTGCAATCGACCTTCATTATGCCCGCCACGGCCGTAGGCATACACCGCGGCGGGCATCGCCCGGGTCGGGGGCGAAACGACACAGCTCCCCCACTCCGGAAGGCGCTCCGGGCCGTCGGGACACCATGGGCGCGACGTGAAGTCGGGGACGGAATACGAACACGTGTCCGCGCGTTACGGTAGAATGTACCCGTATTCGACACCGTACGGGAGAAGTTCCATGTCCGATTCCTCAATCGTCATCCGGGGCGCCCGCGAGCACAATCTCCGCGGCATCGACGTCGAGATCCCCCGCGACCGCCTCACCGTCATCACCGGCCTCTCGGGCTCCGGCAAGTCGAGCCTCGCCTTCGACACCATCTACGCCGAGGGCCAGCGCCGATACGTCGAGAGCCTCTCCAGCTACGCGCGCCAGTTCCTCGGCCAGATGGACAAGCCCGACCTCGACTCGATCGACGGCCTGTCGCCGGCGGTATCCATCGACCAGAAGACCACCTCGAAGAACCCTCGCTCCACAGTGGGAACGGTCACCGAGATCTACGACTACCTCCGCCTGCTGTTCGCCCGCATCGGAACCCCCCACTGCCCCGAGTGCGGGCGCGTCATCGAGCGCCAGACGACCGATCAGGTCGCCGACAAGATTCTCGAGGCCGGGCAGGGGCGCCGCGCGTTCGTGCTCGCGCCGGTCGTGGTCGGCCGCAAGGGCGAGTACGCCAAGCTGTTCGAGGAGCTGCGCGGCGAGGGCTTCTCGCGCGTCCGCGTCGACGGCGAGGTGCGCGGGCTGGACGAGGCCATCGAGCTCGACAAGAAGTTCAAGCACACCATCGAGGTCGTCGTGGACCGCATCGTCGTGCGCGACACGGGCCTCGGCCGCATCGCCGAGGCCGTGGAGCAGGCGACCAAGCTCGCGCACGGCAACGTGTCGGTGTACCTGCTGCCCGACCGCGACGCCCCGGAGGGGACGCAGGGCGATCTGCTCAGCTACTCCCTCGCGCTCGCCTGCCCCGAGCACGGGCACTCCATCGACGACCTCCAGCCGCGCGACTTCTCCTTCAACGCCCCTTACGGAGCATGCCCGGAATGCGACGGCCTGGGATTCAAGAAGGTCGTCGACGCCGAGGCCCTCATCGAGGACCCGAGCCTCTCGATAGACGAGGGCGTCTTCGGCTCCTTCTTCGGCAAATCCAACTACTACCCGCAGATCTTCCGCGCCCTGTGCGCGCATCTGGGCGTCGAGCCCTCGACGCCCTGGAAGGACCTCCCCGCACGCGTTCGCAAGGTCTTCCTGGACGGTCTCGGCGACAAGAAGATGCGCGTCGACTACCGTACCCAGGACGGACGGGACACCCACTGGCTCACCAAGTACTCCGGCGTGCGCAACATCCTGTACGAGCGCTACGTCGAGACGACGAACGAGAACACCAAGGCCCGGCTCGAGCGCTACATACGCGAGGAGCCCTGCGCGAGCTGCCGCGGCGCCCGCCTGCGGCCCGAGATGCTCGCGGTCACCGTGGGCGGCAAGTCCATCTACGACGTCTGCCGCATGAGCTGCCGCGAGTCCCTGGCGTTCTTCGAGGCGCTCGAGCTCACCGAGCGCCAGGGCTTCATCGGCGGACGCATCGTGAAGGAGATCATGGAGCGCCTGCGGTTCCTGGTGGATGTCGGGCTGGATTACCTCACCCTGGATCGCGCCTCCGCCACGCTCTCCGGCGGAGAGGCCCAGCGCATCCGCCTCGCCACGCAGATCGGCGCCGGCCTCATGGGCGTCCTCTACATTCTCGACGAGCCCTCGATCGGCCTGCACCAGCGCGACAACGAGCGCCTCATCGCGACCCTGGAGCGCCTGCGCGACCTCGGCAACACGGTCATCGTGGTCGAGCACGACGAGGACACCATCCGGGCGGCGGACTACGTCGTGGACATGGGGCCCGGCGCCGGCGAGCACGGCGGCGAGGTCGTCTGCGCGGGCACGCCCGAGCAGATCGCCTCGTGCCCCGAATCCCTCACCGGCGCCTACCTCACCGGCAGCCGGATGATCGAGCTGCCCGCCGAGCGGCGCGCGCCCGGACGGGGCGCCCTCACCGTCCGCGGGGCATCCGCCAACAACTTGAGGAACGTCACGGCAAAAATCGAGTTCGGCACCCTCACCGTGGTCACGGGCGTCTCCGGATCGGGAAAGAGCTCGCTGGTGACCGACACCATCGCCCCCGCGCTCACCAACGCGGTGCACCACTCAACCCGCGTCGTCGGGCCGTATCGCAAGATCGAGGGCATCGACCAGATCGACAAGGTCATCGACATCGACCAGTCGCCCATCGGCCGCACCCCGCGCTCGAACCCCGCCACGTACATCGGCCTCTGGGACGACCTGCGCGCCCTCTTCGCGAGCACGCCGGAATCCAAGGCGCGCGGCTACTCCCCCGGCCGCTTCTCCTTCAACGTGAGCGGCGGTCGCTGCGAGGCGTGCCGGGGCGACGGTCAGATCAAGATCGAGATGCACTTCCTGCCCGACATCTACGTGCCCTGCGAGGTGTGCGGCGGCAAGCGCTACAACCGCGAGACGCTGGAGGTCACCTACCGGGGCAAGAGCATCTCCGACGTGCTGGAGATGAGCGTCACCGAGGCGCTCGCGTTCTTCGGCAGCATCCCGCAGATCAAGCGCAAGCTGCAGACGCTCTATGACGTCGGCCTGGGCTACGTGCGCCTGGGGCAGCCCGCCACCACGCTCTCGGGAGGCGAGGCGCAGCGCGTGAAGCTCGCCAAGGAGCTTCACCGCCGGCAGACGGGAAAGACGTTCTATATCCTCGACGAGCCCACGACGGGACTGCACTTCGAGGATGTCCGCCAGCTCATCGATGTGCTCCAGCGCCTCGTCGACGCCGGCAACACGGTTCTTGTCATCGAGCACAACCTCGATGTCATCAAGGTCGCCGACCGCATCATCGACCTCGGCCCCGAGGGGGGCAGCGGCGGCGGCACGATCGTCGCCTCCGGCACGCCCGAGCAGGTCGCGCGCGTCCCCGAGAGCTACACCGGCCGCTTCCTCGCGCCCATCCTCGAACGGGACCGCGCGCGGATGGCGACGCGCGCCCGCGGCGCCGAAGCGGCGAGGTAGCCCACAGCCCATCTCGATCCATACGCGAAGACGGCCCCGCCCTCGGTCGCAAGACCGCGGGGCGGGGCGCGGGCGCCCGCTCCGGCACGGCGCCTACTGCACCCGGCGCATGAAGTTGTAGTACTGGATCTGCTCGAGCTGCCGTAGCGCGCCCGTGAAGGGTCCGTCCGCCTCGAGCGCATAGCGCAGGCCGTCCGCGCCGAGGTAACCCACCGCATGGACGGCGGGGACCTGCTCGGACAAGACGATCTGGGCCTTCTGGTACTCGCTCAGCGGAGCTCCGATCAGATGAAGCGTCTGGGCTGCAAGCAGGGACGGGTCGGTCTCGCGCCAGGTGCTCAGCTGGTCGCATCCGGCCACGTCGTAATTCGCCCAAACGATGTACGGGGTCTGGTACTGGCGCTGCACATGGGTCGCCGGGTCCTCGCCCGGGTAGAGCGCCTCGTTGAGCCCGGAGGAGACGGAGGGCTGGTGGTCGCCGAAGTACACGAGCACGACCGGCCGGCCCAGCGTGCGCAGCTGCGCGATGAACGCCTCGAGGTCGCGGTCGGACGCCTCGATGCAGGCGAGGTAGGTGTTGAGCTGCGTAAGCAGCCCCTCGTCCTCGACGCCCGCCGGCATGTACCAGACGACGTCCTCCTCCGGAACGGTGCCGGCATCGTATCCGCCGTGGTTCTGCATGGTCACATCGAACACGAACTGGGGCGCGTCGTCGGAGGCCAGGACCTCGAGGGCCTTGTCGAAGGTCGCGGCATCGGTCGCGCCGGCGTGATATCCGGGCGCCCCCTCGAAGTCGTCGATATCCAGAAACTCTCCGAACCCCATCTCGCGATAGACCGACGCGCGCTGATAGTTCACGCCGAGCTGCGGGTGCATCGCGGTGGTCCCGTACCCCAAAGCATTGAATTGGCCCGCGAGGCTGTCGACATGGCTGAAGTCGTACAGCTGGTAGGCGATCTTGTTCGCCCCGAGGAACGCGGTGTTCGTTCCGGTGAGGAACTCGAACTCCGTGTTCGCCGTGCCGCCTCCGGCAACCGAGACGTCGAGCGTACCGCGCACGAGCGCGTCCGCAAGGCCGTTGAAGCGCTGCGGCCCCGAATAGCCGGCCTCGCGCAAGGCGTCGTAGATGGAGAGGTCCGCGAAGCTCTCATCCATCACGGCGATGACGGTCGGCTTCAGCGCCTCGAACTGCGCCGCAGCCTCCAGGCGCTGCGGCGAGGAACCGACCCCCGCATCATAGGCGGCGGCGAGGCGAGCGATGTCCGCCGCGGCGCCCTCCTCGGTATACCCTTCCGGTTCGGGCACGGCGAGGTCCTGCGCGACCGCGACGAACGCCGGGACGAAGCCGCGGGCGCGGTAGGTCGTGATGGGTTGCCAGCGGTCATACGAGAAACCGAGCGCCTCCTCGATGGGCGCGGTGGAGAACACCGAGGCGAACGCGCCGGCGAGCACGGCCGCCGCCACGAGGTTCGCTCCCGCGTTGAGCGCGGCGGACCTCCTGCTGCACGCGCGGCCGGGCCATACGAACGACAGGGCGCAGACGCAGGCGCATGCCGTCATGATCCCGTAGGCGAGCTGGGAGGTGAGCACGAACTCGTAGCCCTCGGCGACCGCGGCCGCCGTCCCGGCGGCCAACAGGTCGCTCGGAAGCAGCGCCGCGCCCTTGAAGAGCACGACGAAATGCTGCGCGGCCCCGAACCCCACGGCGGCGACGGGAACGATTCGAAGCAACAGGCCGGACCGCTGCCCCAGCGCGTAGAGGAACGCCGAGAGGGCGAGCAGGACGAGCACCGTCGCGTAGAAGCTGCTCACGGGCAGCTCGGCGGCGGACTCGAGCCACACGTAATCGACGACCCAGGCGGATGCGATGCAGGTTCCGATCATGAGCGCGGCGTCGCGCAGCGCCCGCACGACCTCGGCGGCCGGGCGCCGCATGCCCTCCAGCCACACGATCATCGGCCGTCGGGCGAAGCTCGCCAACGCGCTCGCCGCGATGACCGCGGCGACCGTCAGGCAATCTGACGGCAGCAGGCCCTCGACGGCACCGGAGGAGCACCAGTCCTCGAGCACGGAAAGGACTGCCGCGCAGGCGAGCGACAGCACCGCCTCGCCGACGGCGATGCGGCGCTCGCGCGTCCATGTCCACCAGACGGTGAACGCGGCGACGGCGACGAGGACCAGAAGGGAGATCGAAAACGGCGCGGAGAGCGCCTCGTGGGAAAACTGCATGGATACGGCCATTCGAACAGCGATCGGCCCCTGCTCCCGCAAGGGCGCTCATGAACCCTTCTAAGTTCCCATCTCGGGAAAAGCCCGTCAACAGCGTGCGCGAAGACAACATGGGAAGCGCGGCGCCGCAAGATGCAAGGGGCGCCGGCGCGGTACAATGGGGCCTGTTTGGATCAACCACCGAAAGGATGCGCAATATGGCATGCGAACACGCGGTAGAGGGCGCCCCCAAGGCTCCCGAGCAATTCGATGAGAACAACCTTTCCGAGGTGAAGCACGTCATCGCCGTGCTCTCCGGCAAGGGCGGCGTCGGAAAGTCCCTCGTCACCGCCGCGCTCGCCATCGAGCTGAAGCGCCTCGGCCACTCCGTCGGCGTGCTCGACGCGGATATCACCGGCCCCTCCGCCCCCCGCATCTTCGGCATGGCCGGCAAGCGCGCCCACGGCATCGGCAACCTCCTCCTCCCCGAGATTTCCGAGGGCGGCATCAAGGTCATGTCGAGCAACCTGCTGCTCGCGAACGAGACCGACCCCGTCCTGTGGCGCGGCCCCGTCATCGCGGGGGCCATCCGCCAGTTTTGGAGCGAGACGAGCTGGGGCCCGCTCGACTACCTGCTCGTCGACATGCCCCCGGGCACGGCGGACGTCGCCCTCACCGTGTTCCAGTCCCTGCCCGTCGACGGCATCGTGATCGTCACGAGCCCTCAGGACCTCGTCTCGATGATCGTCGCCAAGGCGGTCAACATGGCCGAGAAGATGAACATCCCCGTGCTCGGCGTCGTCGAGAACATGAGCTACATCGAATGCCCGGACTGCGGCAAGAAGATCGAGGTCTTCGGCGCAAGCAAGCTCGAGGACGTCGCGCGCGCCTTCGATCTCGAGATCCTCGGCCGCCTTCCGATCGACCCCGCGCTCGCAGCCGCCTGCGACGAGGGCACCCTCGAGACCGCCCTGCCCGCCGATATGCTCCCTGAGGCCGTCTCCGCCATCCGCGCGACGGCCGCCTACAAGGACGCCAAGGCGGCGCTCGCAGACGACGGATCCGACGCCCAGTAGTCAACGGACCGATACCGGGAGGCACCATGACCGAACCCTACGACGTCGCCGTAGTCGGCGGCGGCGCATCCGGGCTCGCCGCTGCGATCGCCGCGGCGCGCGACGGCGCCAGGACCTGCATTGTCGAGCGAGACGTCGCGTGCGGCCTCCCCATACTCGCCACCGGCAACGGTCGGTGCAACCTCTCCAACGAGCGTCTCGACCCTCGGCGCTACCGGCATCCCGACATCGCCCGCCGCGTGATGGGCGATGACCCCGAGGCCGCCGTCTCAAGGCTCTTCGACTCCCTCGGCCTGCTCGCCTCCCCAATCGAAGGCCGCCTCTACCCGGTCACCCGGCGAGCGGAGTCGGTTCGCGACGTCCTGCTCTCCGGGTGCGCGCGGGCCAACGTGGACTCGCTCTGCGGCTCCGAGGTGCGCTCTGCCTCCTGCGCCGGCGGTACCTGGACGCTCGAAGTCGATGTGCCGGCGCTCGGCGTCCGTATGGAGGAGGCGGGCAAGGCGGCGCTTCGCCGTGCGCGCAAGGCGCTCGCGGCGGCCCCGCGCGATAGCCGCGTCCTCCGGACGCACGCGGTCGTGCTCGCGCCCGGAGGGGCGTGCGCGAAGACCTGCGGGCTGTTCGCGGTCCCGCATCTGGACGAAAAGCCGCTGCTCTGCCCCATCGCATGCGACGGCCCGAACGGCATGGGCCTGGACGCCCTCGACGGCCTGCGCGCCGAGGGCATGCTCGCCCTGAAGCGCGGCGGCGCATGCGTCGCCTTCGAGGAGGGAGAGGTCCTCTTCAGACCCTACGGCATCTCGGGTATCGCCGCGTTCAACCTCTCGCGCCGAATCGAAGCCGGGGACACCATCGAACTCGACCTGTTCCCCCGTCTCAACGAGCCCGCGCTGCGTCGACTGCTCGAACGGCGCGTCCAGGCAGTCGGCGCCTTCCTCGGCGAGCCCGCATGGTTCGACGGCATGCTCGCGCGCCCCCTTGCTGGAGCCGTATGCGCTTACGCCCGCGCGCTCGGCAACGACCTCGCCGCCGTCGCCTCCGCGCTCCACCGCTTCCCGCTTGCCGTCACGGGCACCGCGGAGCACGCGCAGGCTCAGGTCCGCCGAGGCGGCATCCCCTGGTCCGCCGTCGATGCCGAAACGCTTTCCGTAACGCGCGCAACGAGCGGCCACGGGCTCTACGCATGCGGGGAGGCGCTCGACATGGATGCCGATTGCGGCGGCTACAATCTCGCGTGGGCCTGGATTTCCGGGCTGCGCGCAGGCGCCGCCGCCGCGCAGCTGCGCTAGCGCGCCAGCTGCGTCCCCCTGCTCGCATCGCACCAAGGAGCTGCACCATGCTTGAGATCACCGAGATTCCCTGCACCCTCGACCAAGGCGCCGACAAGGAAGGCTGCCTCGAGGTCGGCGCCCGAGAAGCCTGCAGGCTTCTCGGGATCCAGCGATCCGACATACTCCGTGCCTCCCTGCGCCGCAAGTCCATCGACGCGCGCAAGAAGCGCGACGTCCGCTTCACCCTGAGCATCCGGCTCGAGCTCGCCGAAGGCTTCGACGAATCGACGGCGCTCGAGCGCCTTGACGAGTGCGCCCGTCGGCGAGTCCGCGTCGTCGACGCGGTTGAGCCCTCGTTCCCCGAGCCCCTCGGGCGCACCGGTGCGCGCCGCGCGCGCCCCGTCGTCGTCGGAGCCGGCTGCGCCGGCCTTTTCGCCGCGCTCACGCTCGCCGAGGCCGGACTCGAACCGCTCCTCATCGAGCGCGGAGAGGATGCGGGCCGGCGCAGCGAGGCGGTGGCGCGCTTCGAGGCGACCGGGGAGCTCGACCCGGAATCGAATATCCAGTTCGGGCTCGGGGGCGCAGGGACGTTTTCCGACGGCAAGCTCAATACCGGCACGAAAAACCCGGCGCATCGGCTCATCTTGCAGACCCTCGTCGACGCCGGCGCCCCGCGCGAGATCCTTTGGGACGCCAAGCCGCATATCGGATCGGACGTCCTCCCCCGCGTCGTCACGTCGCTCGTCGAGCGCATCCGCGCCCTGGACGGCGAGGTCCTTTTCGAGACCCGCCTGGTGGACATCGAGCGCGACGCGGCGGGCGGCATCCGAGGTGTCGTCTGGGAGCGCGGCGGGCGCGAGGAGCGCATCGCCTGCGACCAGCTGGTCCTATCTTGCGGGCACTCCGCCCGCGACGTCTTCGAGCTGCTCGCCCGCCGCGGTTTCGCCCTCTCGCGCAAAACGTTCGCCATGGGCGTCCGCATCGAGCACCTCCAGGCGGATATCGACCGTGCGCAATACGGACCCGCCGCAGGGCACCCCGCGCTCGGCGCGGCCCCCTACAGCCTCGTCGCCCACCTCTCCGGCGGGCGCAGCGTCTTCAGCTTCTGCATGTGCCCCGGCGGCCAGGTCGTCGCGGCAGCCTCCGAACGCGGCGGCGTGGTCACCAACGGCGCCAGCCTCCATGCGCGCGCAGGGGTCAACGCCAACTCGGCCCTGCTCGTCAACGTGACGCCCGAGGACCTCCCCGGCGACGACCCGCTTGCCGGCATCGCCTTGCAGCGCAGCTGCGAACGCATGGCCTTCGATTTGGGAGGCGGGACCTACCGCGCGCCCGCGCAGCTTCTCGGCGACTACCTCGTCGGCATCCCCAGCACCTGCGGCGGGTCCGTATCCCCCACCTATCCGATCGGCGTCGCCTGGGGCTCCGTCTCGCCCGCGCTCCCGGCCCACGTCGACACGGCGCTGCGCGAGGGCATCCCGCAGCTCGCCCGTCGCCTCAAGGGCTTCGACATGCCCGACGCCGTCCTCACCGGCGTAGAAAGCCGATCGAGTTCCCCGGTCACGGTCCTGCGCGGGCGCGATTGCGTCGCTGAGGGGGCGCGGGGCCTCTATCCCTGCGGGGAGGGAGCTGGGTACGCAGGGGGCATCATGAGCGCCGCGACGGACGGCATTCGCTGCGCGGAGGCGCTCATCTCCCATATCGCATAGCCTTCTGGAACGCATCGATGCCCCGGCCCCTATGGAGGGAACCGGGGCATCGCGCCTCCATCCCGTGCGTACCCCCCTATCGCCTCTTGCCGAATCGCGCGCCCGCGCGCTTCCTTCCCCCTCCGAACGCAGACCCCTTGCGCGCGTCGCGCCGCAGGCGCTCGATCACCTCGTCCTCGCTCGCGCCCTCTGCGAGCGCCTTAAGATGGACCACCGCGTCGCGCAAGCGCGCAGCCTCCTCGAAGTCCATCGCTTCCGACGCACTCCGCATGTCATCCTCCATCTGGGCGATGACGCGGGCGAGCTCGTCGGCGGGCAGCGACGAGAGCTCCTCGGCCAGCAGCTGACCGGTCGAGGCGACGACCCCGGGCGCCGCGTCCGCCGCCTCGCCCGCCGGGGTGAAGAACTCACCATGGCCGAGGGTGTCCCCTCGGCTGCGCCCCTTCTTGCCTACCGTCTCGGCAGCCTCCGAGATAAAACTCGAGATGTCGTTGATGGCCTTGCGAACGGTCTTCGGCTCGATTCCATGAGCCTCGTTGAACTCCATCTGAATGGCGCGGCGGCGCATCGTCTCATCGATCGCCTCGCGCATCGAGTCCGTGACGGTATCCGCATACATCACGACCTCGCCTTCGGCATTGCGCGCCGCGCGACCGATCGTCTGTATGAGCGAGCGGCGGTTGCGCAGGAACCCTTCCTTGTCCGCATCCAAGATTGCGACCAGGGACACCTCGGGCAGGTCGAGCCCCTCTCGCAGCAGGTTGATGCCCACGAGCACGTCGATCTTGCCCTTTCTCAAGTCTCGGAGGATCTCGACGCGATCGAGCGTCGCGGTATCCGAATGCATGTAGTTGACCTTGACCCCCGCATCGAGCAGGTAGTCCGTGAGGTCCTCCGCCATCCGCTTGGTCAAGGTGGTCACCAGCACGCGCTCGTGGCGCGCGGTCCTGACGCGGATCTCGTCGAGCAGGTCGTCTATCTGGCCGCGCACCGGGCGCACGTCGATCTTCGGGTCAAGGAGCCCTGTGGGCCGGATGATCTGCTCGACGTTGTTCTGGCTCACCCTCAGCTCGTAATCGCCCGGAGTGGCGCTGACGTAGATGAACTGCGGGATCCGCGCTTCGAACTCATCGAACCTCAGCGGCCTGTTATCAAGCGCCGAGGGGAGACGGAAGCCGTGCTCCACCAGGGTGACCTTGCGCGAGCGGTCGCCTTCGTGCATGCCGCGGATCTGCGGGACCGTCACATGGCTCTCATCGATGATGCACAGCATGTCCTTGGGGAAGTAATCGATGAGCGTGAACGGCGGCTCGCCGGGCTTGCGTCCATCAAGGTGACGCGAATAGTTCTCGATGCCCGTGCAGAATCCCATCGTCTCGAGCATCTCAAGGTCGTAATCCGTGCGCTGCTGCAGGCGCTGGGCCTCAAGCAGCTTGTCAGCGGCCTTGAGCTCGGATACGCGGGCTTCGCACTCCTTTTCGATGGACTTCAGCGCGGCGGTCACCTTCGGTTTCTCGGTGACGTAATGGGAGGCCGGCCACACGGGGATGGAATCGTATTCGCGCAGCAGCTCGCCGGTCACCTCGTCGATCTCCGCGATCAACTCGACCTCGTCCCCGAAAAACTCGAAGCGCAACGGATGCTCCGCGTACGGAGGGTAGACATCCACGACGTCGCCGCGCACCCTGAAGCACCCGCGCGACAGGTCGTAGTCGTTTCGGTCGTACTGGATATCGATGAGCGCATGGATGAACTCATCGCGCTCCAAAGGGTTCTTCTTGTCCACGTTCGGGGCAAGGCCCGCATAGTCCTCGGGCGAGCCTATGCCGTAGATACAGGAGACGGATGCGACCACGATGACGTCGCGTCGGGAGAGCAGCGACGCGGTGGCCTGATGGCGCAGCATCTCCACTTCCTCGTTGATGGAGGAGTCCTTCTCGATGTACGTGTCGCTCTGCGGGACATACGCCTCAGGCTGGTAGTAATCGTAATAGGACACGAAATAGACCACGGCGTTATGCGGGAAGAACTCCTTGAGCTCGCTTGCGAGCTGCGCAGCCAGCGTCTTGTTGGGAGCCATGACCAGCGTGGGCTTACCGATCGCCTCGATGGTCTTCGCCATCGTGAACGTCTTACCGGAACCCGTCACACCCAGGAGAACCTGGAATCGATCCCCTTCTTCGACTCCCTTTACCAATGCGTCGATGGCCTCGGGCTGATCGCCCGACGGCTCGAAGGGGGATACGACTTCGAAGCGCGCAGGCTCTCCTGAAACCCCGAAGCGGCGCAACTCGCCACCGACGCGCTCTACCTCGAAATCAACCATGGAACCCACCTCTCAGGATACGTTAGGAAAAGCTGTCAGGATACAGCTCTTGGTAGCGCGAGCGCGCCGTCGTGACCCGGACGAGATACGCCTGAGTCTCAGGGAACGTGATCGCATTATGCAGATGCGTCTCCTCTTGAGACCAATCATCCACATTTCCCATTCCCGCATTGTAGGCGGCAACCGCCTTATCAACCGAGCCGTTGAAATACTCGAGCAGATAGGAAAGGTACCCGCAGCCGAGCTCTATGTTGGTCTGAGGGTCGTCGAGAGCCGAAGCCGACCACGACTCCGCATCCACAAGACCTCGAGCAACGACGTCTTGCGCCGTCTCGGGCATCAGCTGCATCAAGCCGTATGCCCCTTGAGAGGATTCCGCATGAGAATCCCAGCCGGATTCAGTCTCGATGACCGCAGCCACGAGATACGGAGCGAGACCATGGCGCATGGAGGAGGCGAGGATCTCAGATTCGTAGCGAAGCGGATACAGGAGCCTAAAAAGCGGCGCCGGCGCGTAAGCATAGGCAAAGGAGACCGTGCCGCACACGGCGACGATAAGCAGAGGGATGAGACGATACCATCTGAGAAAACGAACGCCAGGCCGCCTCATGCTATACCACCCGGATCGACTTGCAGCAGTCCGCGCACATGAAGCCAGGAGACAAGAGCGCGCTCGAGAGATTCAGATGAACCGGCATTCTCGATGACTGTGTCCGCAAGCGCGCAAAGGTCGTTCTCGCTCGGCTGCAATTCGGAACGCCTGTCAAACTCATCGCAGTCCATGCCGCGAACTGCAGCCCTACGCCGCCGGGTCTCAAGCGGCGCCGTGATCGCGAGCACCTCGTCAGCAAGGGAGAACGTAGACGTAAAGGCGTCGGCAACAGAGATCTCGACGCACGTCAGCTCATGTCGAGGGACCATGACGGAACAGCAGTGAGCCGGCAGAAGCCTCAATACCAGCTGCTCATGGACGGCAGGATGCACGATGGCATTGAGTCGCGCTGCGCTCTCAGGCGTAGAAAAAGCCCGCGAGGAAAGCGCAGAACGGTCGATACCACCTTGTCCGTCAAGGATTTCAAACCCAAAGGCCTGGCAGAGCTCATCGACGATCGCAGACCCGGGTATATAGAGGCTCTTGGCCAAATCATCCAGGTCTATGCGTCGAGCACCCTTGGATTCTAGAAAGCGCGAGGCATGCGATTTGCCGGAAGCGATATTTCCAATGATAAATACGGTATACATACGACCCATCTCGACACGAATAGTTAGTGATTCACCGTGAATCGTGATGAAGCCATTGTAGCGACTCGAGTAAAGACACCGCTCATCGCAAAAAAGAAACAAGTAGAGATGCGGCCCGCGCCCAAGGCGCCCTGAAACGGGCAGGGGCCCCCGCGGATACCTCCGCGGGGGCCCTGCCCCGAAACGCAGTCCACCGTTCAGCGGCGCCCTGCTCTCCCACGGGCTTGCCCCGCAGTACCATCGGCGCTCGGGGGCTTAACTTCTGGGTTCGGAATGGGACCAGGTGTGCCTCCCCTGCCATGGTCGCTGACCAACAAGGGGTATTCTTGTTTCATGAGGGGTTTCTCACGTGCCCTGAGGGCCGCA
>DBFEBE010000033.1:0-14356 GCA_048318985.1 Collinsella sp. | reverse complement strand
GGCGAGGATGGCCGCCAGCTCGACCTCGTTGGGCTTCATGGGATCGAGCGGGGTGTCATCGACCGCGTCCGGTCCGAGCTGGGCTATGTGCGCCGCGATGCGGACGCCGCGAGCCTCGAGGGCCTGCAGGGCGATGCCCCCGGCTATGCACAACGGGGCCGTGAGCCGACCGGAGAAATGGCCCCCTCCGGCGACGTCCTGGTGCCCGCCGTACTTGACCTGCGCCGGCCAGTCCGCATGGCCGGGACGGGGCTTGCGGCGCAGCTCGTCGTAATCCTGGCTGCGGGTGTTGCCGTTGCGTATGATCGCCGCGATGGGCGCGCCGTTGGTGCGGCCGTTCGTGATGCCGGCGATGAACTCGGGCGCGTCCGCCTCTCGCCGCGCGGTGGCGGTCTCGTCTCGTCCGGGCGCCCTGCGGGCCAGGAAGGCACCGAGCTCGTCGAGGTCGACGGGAATTCCCGCGGGGACGCCGTCGAGCGAGCAGCCGATTGCGGGGGAGTGCGACTGCCCGAAGATGGAGAGGTGCAGCACGTTGCCGTATATGGAAGCCATGACCGCCCCTATTCCTCGTAGAGCTCGACGTCGCCGCCGAGAAGGCGGTAGTGCTCGAAGAAGTCCGGATACGATTTCTGCACCGCCTCGGCTCCTCGGATGAGGACGGGGCCTTCGCAGCGAACCGCGGCGACTGCCGCCATCATGGCGATGCGGTGGTCGTTGTGGGAGTCCACCGTGCCGCCTGAGAGGCGCTCGACGCCGTGGATCACGAGGCTGTCGCCGCAGGTTCGTATGCTCGCGCCGAGGTTGGAGAGCTCGGATGCGGTCGTCGCGAGCCGGTCGGATTCCTTGATGCGCAGGCGGGCGCAGTCCGATATCACCGTCGTTCCCTGCGCCACCGCGGCGACCGCGGAGATGACGGGGACGAGGTCGGGCACGTCTTGCGCGCTCAGGGTGAACGCGGAGAGATGGTCGGGCTGCACCTGGGCAGCGCCGGACGCGCGCACGACCCGCGCCCCGAAGCGGGACAGGGCGGCCATGATGTTGCGATCTCCTTGCGCGGAGTTGAGGGAGACCCCGGTCACCTCGACGGGCCGCTCGCCGAGGGCGCCCGCGCAGAGCCAGAAGGCGGCGTTCGACCAGTCGCCCTCCACCTCGACGGTCCCCGGCGTGCGCAGCGCGGCATCGGGGATGCGGTAGCGGGTTATCTCCTCGATGCCGTCTGGCCCGATCCCGCGCTCGCAGGACACATCGATGCCGAAGGTCTTGAGCGCCTGCATGGTGAGGTTGACGTAGGGACGGCTTTCCAGGCGCCCGTGAACCTCGATCTCGCTGGCGGCCGGAAGCAGCGGGAGGGCGAGCATGAGGCCCGAGACGAACTGTGAGCTGACGTTGCCGGGGAGCACGAAGCGCCCTGGGCGGATACGGCCCGAGGTGACGAGCGGGAACGATCCCAAGCCGGACAGGCCGCAGCCGGCTGCCATGAGCTCGCCATCGAGCGGGTTGAGGGGACGCTCGCCCAGGCGCGGCGCTCCGGTGAAGGTCGCCTGGGCGCCGAGCGCGCAGGCGACGGGAAGCATGAACCGCAGCGTGCTTCCCGACTCGCCGCAGTCCAGCGTCGCCCCTTGAAACGCCTTGAGGATGCCGAGCTCCATGCTCTTGGGTACCGGATGGACCAAAAAGCCGTCGTCAAGCGTCTCGATGCGTGCGCCGAGCGCGGTGAGGCAGCGCCTGGTCGCATCGATGTCGGCGCAGGTGGTATTGCATACGACGCGCGTCGCGCCGTTGCTCAGCGCGGCGCAGATGAGGAGCCGGTGGGCGACCGATTTCGATGCGATCGCGGGCACGGTCCCCGCGAGGGGTCGAGGGTTGATGCGCGCAAGCATGGTTAGTCCTCCTTGGTGGACGGCGATGAGAGCTGGCGGGTGCAGGCGAGCCCCACCTCAAGGATGCGGCGGAACTCGTCGAGCGGCGTCCGCGCGAGCGCGGCGCCGCCGACCTCGCGCGGGATGACGAGCTCGATGGCGTCGCCCGTGCGCTTCTTGTCATGCAGGGCCTCGGCGAAGACGGACTCGGCGTCGGCATGGAACGCCAGGGACAGTCCGTGCGCCTCGAGCAGCGCCGCGAGGCGGGCCGGAACGTCCTGGGCGAGCGCTCCTGCCGTCACGGCCGAGGAGGCGATGGCGACCATGCCGATCGCGACGCAGACGCCGTGCCCCAGGCGGTAGCCCTCCGCCGCCTCGACGCCGTGGCCGATGCTGTGACCGAAGTTCAGCAGTTTCCGGAGGCCCCCTTCGCGCTCGTCCGCTTCGACGACGGCGCGCTTGATGTCGATGTTCCGCGCCACGAGCCAGGCGACGCGGGAGAGGTCGCGCTTGAGCAGTTCCGGCGTGAGCGGCGTGGACTCGAGCTCGGCGAACAAGTCGGCGTCGGCGATCATCGCGTGCTTGACGACCTCTCCGCAGCCGTCGGCGAACTGGGCGTCGGAGAGGGTGCCCAGGCAGCCGACGTCGGCGAGCACCGCGCGCGGCTGCCAGAAGGCGCCGGCGAGGTTCTTGCCTGCGGCGAGGTCGATGGCGGTTTTGCCGCCCACGGAGGAGTCGACCATGGCGAGCAGCGTAGTGGGGATTTGGATGAAGTCGATACCGCGCATGTAGGTCGCGGCCACGAACCCGGCGACGTCCCCCACGACTCCGCCGCCCAGCGCGACGATGAGGTCCGCGCGGCCGAGCTCCTCGACGGCGGCCCGTTCAAGCAGGTCGATGTAGGTTTCGGGGCGCTTATGCTCCTCGCCGGCTGGGAAGGTCGCGACGGTGCAGCGGTACCCCGCCGCCTCGAGCGACGTGCTCACGGGCGCGGCGTAGAGCGGGCCGACGTTGTCGTCCGTGATGATGAGGGCGCGGGCGCCCCGGTTGACTTCACGCGCTATCTCGCCGGTCTTCTCCAGCAGGAAGGTGCCAATGAGCACCCGATAGGGTCGCGAGGCGTTGACGTCTATGGTGTACATGGGGTTCCTATCGTCGATGGTCTCAACGCGCCTGGGCGTCGTCGAGCGCGCGCTTGATGCGGTCGCCCTCCGCGAGGAGCATGCGCAGCCCCTCCTCGTCGTGCGCGTCGAGTGCGTCGCGGTATGCGGAGAGCGCGTCGATGATGTGGCCGATCTCGAAGCTCAGGAACTCCGCGTTATCGCACATCAGCTCCGCCCACATGCCCGGGTTGAGGTGGGCGACGCGCGTGAGGTCCCTATAGCTTCCCGCGGAGAAACCATGGTGCTGGCGCGCCGTGGGGCTCTTGACGTAGGCGTTTGAGACGACGTGCGCGAGCTGGCTCGTGAAGGCGATGACGCGGTCGTGCTCCTCGGGCGTGGTGACGCTGAAGGTGCCGAATCCCGCGGGGGCGAGGAGCGCATGGACGCGGTCCAGGAGCTTCAGGCGACTCACGTCGTCGCATGCGGGCGGCACGAGGACGACGGGCGCTCCGCGGAACAGGTCGGCTCGCGCCCAAGCAAAGCCGGAGTTCTCGGTGCCCGCCATGGGGTGCGCGCCGACGAAGTCGAAGCCGTGGCCCTCGGCGATGGGGAACGCCTCGGAGCATACGGACCCCTTGACGCCCGCGGCGTCGATGACGACGGGGGCGCGGCCCGCCTGCGCAGCCCTTCCGATCCCCTCGGCGTGGGCGCGCAGCCATTCGATGCAGGCGCCAGGATAGGCGGACAGGACAATGAGGTCGCACGACGGGATCGTGTCGTCGGTCAGGCGGCCCGAGGCGACATCGATGAGCGCGATGGCGAGCGTATCGGCGTCGGTATCGTGTGCGTACACGGTCCATCCGGCGTCGCGGTAAGCGCGCGCGAAGCTTCCGCCGATGAGCCCGAGGCCGACGATCCCGACCGTGCGCGGCGCGGCTGATGCGGTGTCCATGCCCCCCTCCTTTAGGCCCGCCCGTCGTCGCCCGGGGCGATGACGGAGCGGATGGCGCGGATGCGTTCCATCGTGCGGTCGAACTGGTCGGGCGTGAGCGCCTGGGCTCCGTCCGACCATGCGTGCGCCGGGTCGTCGTGGACCTCGATCTCCAGGCCGTCCGCACCGGCGGCGCAGGCGGCCAGCGCCATCGGCTCGACGTATCGGGTGTAGCCCGTGGCGTGGCTGGGGTCTGCTACGACGGGAAGGTGGGTGAGGTAGTGCAGGACGGGGACGGCGTTGAGGTCGAACGTGTTGCGCGTGCGCGTCTCGAAGGTGCGAATGCCGCGCTCGCACAGGATGACGTTGTCGTTACCCTCGCTCATGATGTACTCGGCCGCCATCAGCAGCTCGTCGATCGTGCCGGACATGCCGCGTTTGAGCAGGACCGGGATGCGCGTCTTGCCGACTTCCTTGAGCAGCGGGAAGTTCTGCGCGTTGCGGGCCCCGACCTGCATCACCTCGATGCGGTTGTCGATGAACGTCTGCACGTCGCGCGGGTCCATGATCTCGGTGACGATGGGCATGTCGAGCTCGTCGGCCGCCTCGCGGAGGATCGCGAGGCCCTTCTCCCCCATGCCCTGGTAGGCGTACGGAGAGGTGCGGGGCTTGTAGGCCCCGCCGCGCAGCATCGTGGCCCCGGCGGCGCGCACGCGGCGCGCGATGCGGACGAGGCCTTCGCCCTCGACGGAGCAGGGGCCCGCGATGACCTGGAAGTGCCCGCCGCCGATCTTGACGCCGTGGCCGCAGTCGACGACGGTGTCTGCCGGGTGGAACTTCCGGTTCGCCTTCTTGAACGGCTCGGAGACGCGCTGGACGCGCTCGACGATGTCCATGGACTCGAGAAGGAACGGATCGATCCTGGTGGTGTCGCCGACCAGCCCGATGATGGTCTCGTTCTCGCCATGGCTCACATGCGTCTCGAGCCCTTTGTCCTGGATCCAGGAAATGAGGCTTTCCACGGCGTCTTGGGGCGCGCTCTTGCGCAGGATGGCGATCATATGACGCTCCTCGGGTCGTTCGGTCGAATGCGTAAGTCCATGAAGTGTATACCATCGCGGGGACCGCTCCGGGCGCTCTCGCAACATTAACAATGTGGCGGCGGCCCGTCCGGGGAGGAGGCGCCCTCGCGGCGCATGCGTTCCCTCGCGTTTCTGTAAGATTCAAATTGTCCGCGCGGGGTTCGGCCACGTTGGGTATAATCGATTCAGTTGCGCGCCATTAGCTCAGTGGATTAGAGCGTCTGCCTCCGGAGCAGAAGGCCGTAGGTTCGAACCCTATATGGCGCACCATCGTCCCCTCTAAGCCCCGGATCGGGGCTTTTTTCATATGGAGGTGTCCATGTCGCCGGATATCGACGGCCCGGTCCCTGCTGGCATCGACGGCCTGACGTCGGCCGAGGTCGAGCAGCGCATCGCCGAGGGCAAGATCAACGTCAGCACCGAGCTCAAGACCAAATCCGTCCGAGAGCTCGTCATCGAGAACACCTGCACGCTCTTCAACCTCATCAACCTCGTGCTGGCCGTCCTCGTCGTCCTCACCGGCTCGATCAAGAACCTCACGTTTCTCGGCATCGTCGTTCTCAACACCGGCATCGGCATCGTGCAGGCGCTGCGCTCGAAGCGCATGGTCGACAAGCTCACCCTCCTCACCTCCAAGCGCGCGCAGGTCGTTCGCGACGGGGCTCTCGTGGAGCTCGACCTCGACCAGATCGTCCTGGACGACATCGTGCGCCTCGGCCGCGGCGACCAGATACCCGCGGACTCCGTCGTCGCGGAGGGGGAGGCCCAGGTCAACGAGAGCCTGCTGACCGGCGAGAGCGACCTGATCCGCAAGCTGCCCGGTAGCGAGCTGATGAGTGGGAGCTTCGTCGATTCCGGCGCGGTCTTCGCGCGCGTGCGGCGCGTGGGTGCCGACAACTACGTCGCGAGGATCAACAACGAGGCGAAGTACGTCAAGAAGGTCAACTCCGAGATCATGCATGCGCTGAACGCCATCGTGCGCTTCGCGAGCATCATCATGCTTCCCCTCGGTATCGCGCTGTTCGCGTCCAGCGTCCATGAGGGCTATGCCGCATGGGCCGCCTCCGCGGGGGCCGGAGCCTCTCCCGTCGGCTGGCTGATCGGGGGGCACGCGTCCTGGGACCAGGTGCGCGCGGCCGTGCTCTCCACGGTGGGCGCCCTTCTGGGCATGATCCCGCAGGGTCTCGTCCTGCTCACCTCGTCCGTGCTCGCGATCGCGACCATCCGCCTTGCGCGCCGAAAGGTCCTGGCCCAGCAGCTGTACTGCATCGAGACGCTCGCGCGCGTCGACGTGCTGTGCCTCGACAAGACCGGGACGATCACCTCGGGCCGCATGGAGGTCGAGGGGACCTATCCCATCGCGCTCTCCGGTGGCGAAGGCGAGGCCCGCGACGGCGTGGCCGCCGACGTGGCGGCGCTCGACCTCGCCCTCGCGGGTGTCGCGCGCGCAACGGCGGGCGACGCGAACGAGACGTGCAAGGCGCTGCTCGCCCACTACGAGGGGTCGCCGGCGGGGGAGGGCCGCATCGTGCGCACCATCCCCTTCTCGTCGGATAAGAAGTGGAGCGGGGCCGAGACGGAGCACGGCTCCTTCGTCATGGGCGCGGCGCAGTTCGTCCTGACCCCCGAGGTGTTCGCCGAGCACGAGCAGCGCGTCGCGGAGCTCGCCGACACCTGTCGCGTCCTCGTTGCGGCGGAGGTGGACGGCTTCACCGAGGAGGGCGACATCGTGGGCGTTCCCCGCCCCCTGGGGTTCGTCACCATCCGCGATGAGATCCGCTCGAGCGCTGCCGAGACCATCGGGTTCTTCAAGGAGCAGGGCGTCACCCTCAACGTCATATCGGGCGACGACCCGCGCACCGTCGCGTCGATCGCGCGCGTCGTTGGAATCCCGGGTGCCGATTCCTACGTGGACGCCACCACGCTGGACACGCCCGCGAAGGTCGATGCCGCCGCCGGTCGCTACCACGTCTTCGGCCGCGTCACCCCGCAGCAGAAGCGCGAGCTCGTGGTGGCGCTCAAGAAGCGCGGGCACACGGTGGCCATGACGGGCGACGGCGTCAACGACGTCCTTGCGCTCAAGGAGGCCGACTGCTCCGTCGCCATGGCCGCCGGCTCGGACGCCGCCCGCAACGTCGCCGAGATCGTGCTCGTGGACAACGATTTCGCATCCATGCCTGCCGTGGTCGCGGAAGGGCGCCGTTCCATCAACAACCTCCAGCGGTCCGCTGCCCTGTTCCTCACCAAGACCCTATTCTCCATGGGCCTTGCGGCCATGTGCATCTTCTTCCCGCCCTACCCCTTCCAGCCGATCACGATGACGCTCATCAACTTCTTCTGCATCGGGTTCCCGAGCTTCGTTCTGGCGCTCGAGCCCAACAGGGCTCGCGTCGAAGGGCGCTTCCTTGCGAACGTGCTCAAACGGTCCTGTCCCGCCTCCATTGCGGTGCTCGTCGCCTGCGCGCTGTGCATGGCTGCCTCGGCTTGGCTCCACCTCGATGCCGCCGAGCTCTCCACCATGTGCGTGATCGCCACGGGCGCCGTCGGCTTCGCCCTGATCGCCCGCATCTCCCTTCCTTTCACGGCCCTGCGCATCGCCGTGCTCGCATTCGTGGCGTGCGGCCTGGTCGGCGGGGTCCTCGTCATGCCCGGCTTTCTCTCCATCGCGCCGCTGGGTGGACCCTCCGCCCTCGCCGCCACGGCGATCGCGCTCGCCGGCGTGGGCGCGTTCCTTTTCCTGGCGGAGCGCGTCGATGCCGCGTCCCCCGCGCGGACGACGCGCGCGACGGGGCTCGGTCGAGGCGTGCGCATGAGCGGGCCCGCGGGCTCCAAGCGCGTCACCCCCTCCGCCTCGGCTCCGCGTCGATGGGCGGCCTCGGTGGGGGCCTCGCTCGAGGCTCGGCGCGACAGGCGCGCTCTCGACCGCGCTCGGGCCGAGGCGTCGCGCGCCGTCAACGGCGCGGGCGGCGTCGGGCGCCGCCGCGTGGTCAAGGAGTCCGGCGGCATCAGGGTCTCTATGAAGAAGCCTCGCCGCCGCCCGAAGGGTTCCGACCGCTGAGCGCGGTTTGCTATGATGGGACCCACCTTGTTCGATACAGCCGTTCCGCCAGGAGCATAGGAAACGAGGATGTCGTGATCTGCCCCCATTGCCTCAAGACGATCGATGCAAATGAGACGTTCTGCCCCCATTGCCATGCATTCGTGGGTGACTCCTCCTATAGCGAGTTCGTGTTCTGCGACGGATGCGGCGCACGGCTCTCCTCGCACGACCGGACCTGCCCCAAGTGCGGTCGCCCCGCGCCGGGCATCCTGTCGACCGATTCGGCTTCCGCCGACCTGGCCGCCGGCAAGACCGCCAGCTTCCCCCGGTTGTCGCACGTCGCCCTCGACGACGCAGGCGGACCGTCCTCCGTGGCGCGCGCGCTCGACGACGCGGTGGACCCCAGCGAGACCAACATACTGGACCTCGAGGATATAAACCGCGCCTGCGCCGCCGGTCCGCGCGGCGCGAGCGCCGAGGCATCGGCGGGCCCTGCCGACCCATACCATTCCGACAGGCCCTCCCGAAAGGGCCTTTTCGTCGGCATCGCAGCGGTCGCGCTCGTCGCCGCGACGGTCTTCTTCGTGGTCCGCGACCCGCTGGGCGTCATGCCGGGCGTGTACGACTGGTTCGATCGCGCCGCCGCCGACGCCTTCCCGAGCCGCCAGCACGCCGAGGACCCGGATGCCGGCGATGCCGGTGAGTCTGCCGAGCCCGATGACGAACCCGCCGAACCCGTCGAGGCCGACCTCACCGACGACGAGGTCTACGCCGCCCTGTCCCGTGCCTACCAGCAGATAGAATCCTACGATTCCGACGAGGCGTTTGGCGAGGTCATCGATTCCTTCAACGGCTTCTACCTCTCCAAGAGTCTCGCCGAGCGCACGGAGCGCTCAGCCTCCGCCTTCTCGCTGCGCGACCGTATCGACCAGACCATCGAGGACCTTGAGGCGCTCCGCGCTCCGAAGGACACGGTGTACGCCGAGGATATCCAGCATATGGTGCAGCTTGCGCAGTGGATGCGCGGACGCGTCGACCAGATCTGCGCCTCGTGGGAGGTCTCCCTTGCGGTCCCCGACGGGGAGTCCCTGAAGCCCTACCAAGACGATATCCTCGCCCCGATGCGGCGTGCGGGCAGCTCCGATCTGGACAACTTCGACGCCCATTTCCACGAATGGGAGCCTCAGCGGAAATAGGCCGACTCTCGGGCGCACTCGGGACGCATGGCATCTCGTTCGCTTGTTTCGCCTATGCGATACGTGTGAACCCCCGTCCATCTTGCTAGAATGGACAAGATGTAGATTTCTGCCGAATCGAAGGGGTTGCCATATGTTCCCACAGGACCTGTACACGCCTGAGTTCCCGGTCTCCGGAGACGAGATCGCGGTCATCGAGACCTCCAAGGGCACCGTCCGCGTCGAGCTCGACGCCGCCGGCGCCCCGATTCACGTCGCCAACTTCTGCGAGCTTGCGACCATGGGGTTCTACGACGGCCTCAAGTTCCATCGCTACGTCCCCGGGTTCGTGATCCAGGGCGGTGACCCGAACACGCGCGACATGGATCCCGCCGACGTCGCCGCCGGCCGCATGGGCCCCGAAGGCCGTCCCGGCACCGGCGGTCCCGGCTACTGCATCAAGGGGGAGTTCCTCACCAACCCGAACAACAGCCATGAGGACGGCGCGCTCGCCATGGCGCGCTCCATGAACCCCGACTCGGCCGGATCCCAGTTCTATTTCTGCCTCGGAGCGCAGCACAACCTGGACTCAGGGTACACGGTGTTCGGCCAGACGGTCGAGGGCCTCGACGTCATCTCCGAGCTCCGTGCCGGCGACGTCATCGAGCATGTCTCCATCGTCCATAAGGAGCAGTAAGTGAACGCACAGTATTTCGATCGCGCCCGCGCCGCGTACCGCGCCGGCGACTTCGCGGCTGCCGCCCAGATGTTCAGCGTCGCCAAAGAGCCCGGCGAGGTGTGCGGGGAGGCCGACCACTTCCGCGGCAACTCGCTCATGAAGCTCGGCATGTTCGCCGAGGCCGCCGACGCGTATGCCGAGGCGCTCTCCGACCCGTCGTACGGCAAGTACGGCGCCCTTCTCACCAATCAGGGCAAGGCGTATGCCGCCGCGGGCAACCTCCAGGCCGCCGTCGACTCGTTTACGCGCGCGGCGCAGGACACGTCCTACGCGACGCCCTACAAGGCCCATCTCGGACTCGGCAACGCGCTGCTCGCCCTCGGCAACGTCGCCGACGCGGGCGTGGCGTTCCGCTCCGCCGCCATCGACGGCACGAACCCGGCGCCGGCGTCCGCCCTGGCGAGCCTCGGCGACTGCTTCGTGCGCCTCGGCCGCCCCGGCGACGCCGTCGAGTCCTATCTCACGGCCCTCGACTACGTCGGGCCCCACGACGACCCGCGTTCCATCAACGCCGGCCTGGGCTGCGCCTATGCGGCCGCCAATCGGCACGCCGACGCCGTCGACGCCTTCGGGCGCGCGACCGCCGACGGCATCTACCAGCTGAGCCCTGACCAGGCCACCGCTCTTGCCACGTCCCAGGACGTCCTCGCCGCGCAGGGCTCCATAGCTCCCGCCCCTGTCACGGGCGGCATGGCCCCGGTCGACCCCCTCGATCCGCTGGGGCAGTCGGGCGCCTTCATGCCCGACCCTTCCGACACGGGATTCTTCACCCTGACCGAGAACGAGATGATCCAGCAGGACAAGAAGGAGTCCCGCTCCCGTCGCCGCAAGCGCCACACGGGGCTGAAGGTCTTCATCACCATCCTCGTCCTGCTGATCCTCGCCGCGGCCGCCCTCGGCTTCGCCTATACGCGCGGTCTCGGCATCCCCTCGCAGCAGCAGGCGGTCGAGGGGCTGTTCGCCGCCGTCACGGCCGGTGACGACGAGGCGGCTTCGTCCTACCTGGCCCCCGGCCTCTCCGATGACGCGCGCTCCCTCATCCTTTCCTCGATTCCCTCCGACGCCACGCCCACGATCTCCGGTCTCGATCGCGGCATGACCCATTCCGAGGCGACCGTCACCGTGCAGCTCTCGCTCGGGGGCACGCAGACCTACGACATCTCGTTCGCGCGCTCCGCGAACCATATCGGATGGGCCGTCGAGAGCGTCAGCATCGATTTCGGCGATTCCTCCAGCTCGGGTGACGGCTCGTCCTCCGATGCCGATGCCGGGTCCGCGAGCGCTGCGGAGACCCCGCAGACCGCAGGCAGCGCCGTCTAGCCTGATGTAGCTTTCCTGCACCTGGGCTCGCGCGCTTCGCTGCGCGGGCCCGATGCAATAGACTTCGTATGCGCGGCCATCGCGCCCCCTTTCGATTCACGAATCTTTGGAGCGGTTTTGTTTTCTTTGATGGACATGTTCTTCGGCCAGTATGGCGGCGATCTCGCCATCGATCTCGGCACGGCGAACACGCTCGTGTCCGTCCGCGGCAAGGGCATCGTCATCCGCGAGCCCTCCGTGGTCGCCATCGACAAGAACGATGAGCGCATCCTCGCCGTCGGCATCGACGCGAAGCGCATGCTCGGCCGCACGCCGGGCAACATCGTCGCCGTCCGCCCGCTTAAGGACGGCGTCATCGCCGATTTCGATGTGACCGAGGCCATGCTTCGCTACTTCATCGATAAGGCAAGCGAGAAGCGCTATCCCTGGACGCCGCGCCCCCGCGTCGTCGTCTGCGTGCCCTCCGGGGTCACGAGCGTCGAGAAGCGCGCCGTGTTCGAGGCCACCATCTCGGCCGGTGCCCGCCAGGCGTACCTCATCGAGGAGCCCATGGCCGCCGCGATCGGCGCCGACCTTCCCGTCGAGGAGCCCACGGGCTCCATGGTCGTCGATATCGGCGGCGGCACGACCGAGGTCGCGGTCATCGCGATGGGCGGCATTGTGGTCTCGCAGTCGATCCGCATCGCTGGAGACGAGTTCGATCAGGCGATCCTCTCCCACGTGCGCGACGCCTACAACCTCGCGATCGGCGAGCGCACCGCTGAGGACATCAAGATCAAGGTCGGTTCCGCCGTTCCGCTCAAGGACGAGCTCGACGTCGAGGTCAACGGCCGCGACGTCATTTCCGGCCTCCCGAAGACGGTGCGCATCGAGAGCGAGGAGATCCGCCGGGCCCTCAACAAGCCGCTCGACGAGATGACCAAGGCCGTGAAGGAAGCTCTTGACGCCACGCCTCCCGACCTTGCCTCCGACCTCATGTACTACGGCATCCTGCTGACCGGCGGCGGCGCCATGCTTCGCGGCCTGGATGTCCGCCTCCGCGACGAGACCGGCGTTGCGGTCAACGTGAGCCCCACCGCGCTCGACAACGTCGTCAACGGCTGCGCCCGCGTTCTCGAGGCCAACGCCTTCGACGGCGGCTTCGTTCAGAGCAACGCGTAAACGAGCGAAAGGACCCACCGCTTGGCTCGCAACGGCAAGTACTCTTCGGCACATCTGAATAGCAAGCGGCAATCAACGGGAATGCGCCCGTTGATTGTTTTAAGCCTCGTCTCCGTCCTCCTTCTGACCTTTTACATCCGGGAGGGGGACGCCGGTCCGGTGCACACCGCGCGCAGCGTCGTCACCACCGCCACCAGCCCCGTCCGCTTCGTGGGGTCCCTCGTGGCGGCCCCGTTCAACGCGTTGGGCAACGTGGCTGCCAACCTTACGGCTTCTCAGGAGACGCTTGCCGAGCTGCGCGAGCAGAACGAGGAGCTCACCGCGCGCGTCGCGGAGCTATCCGAATCCGCCAAGACGGCCGAGCGCCTCGAGGACCTCCTGGGCCTCCAGTCGACCTACAGCCTCGAGTCCACGGCGGCGCGCATCATCGGCGGCTCCTCTGATGCATGGACGCATACCGTGACCATAAACAAGGGCACGGCCGACGGGCTCGCCCTCGGTATGCCCGTCTGCAACTCGAACGGCGTCATCGGGCAGATCGTCGAATGCGCCCTCAACGTCTCCACCGTCCTGCTCGTGAACGACGAGACCTCCGGTGTCTCCGCGATGATCCAGTCCTCTCGGGCCCAGGGTATGCTCCAGGGCCAGCCCGACGGATCGCTCCGTCTCAGCTACGTCCCTGCGGATTCCGTCGTCGAGGTGGGGGACATCGTCATCACCTCGGGGATCGGCGGCGTCTTTCCCAAGGGTCTCCCTTTGGGTACCGTGACCTCCGTCGATAAGAGCGCCAACGACGTCTACTACACCATCACGGTGCGCTCCCAGGCGTCTGCCGAGAACAACGAGGAGGTCCTCGTCATCACCTCGCTGACTTCGGACCAGTCCGCGAGCGACACCGATATCCAGGCGGCCAACTCGTCGCCTGCGGGCGAGCCCGCTTCGGATAGCGGCTCCGATACCACGAAGGGGGGAGAGTAGCCCTTGCGCCTGCACGAATCCGGCGCCTCGTCGCGCACCTACGCCATCATGTCCGTCGTCGCCTGTCTGCTCCAGGTCGGGCTCGCTCCGCAGATCTCCCTGTTCGGCGGCACCTTCAATTTCATGGTCGTCCTCGCGCTCACGCTCGCGCTCACGCGCGAGGTCCACGCCTCCGTGATCTGCGGGTTCCTCTGCGGCCTGTTCTTCGATCTCACGTCCGCCGTGCCCGTCGGTCTCATGGCGCTGGTGCTGACCATCGGCTCCTTCGCCGTCTCAACCATGGCGCGCGGCATGGCCCCCGGCATCACCGTTGAGGGCGTCCGTCTCGCCATCGTGTCCATGGTCGTCGTCAACATCGTCTACGCCGTGTCCCTATATGTCCTCGGCGTGCAGTCCGATCTTATGTGGACGTTGGGCCACGGCCTTTCGGGCGCCGTATTGGACTCCGTTGCCTGCCTGCCGTTCATCGCGGCGGGCGGCGGCTCCGCTCCGTCGCGCGGGTTTGCCGTCCGCGCGGGCGGATCTCGTCTCAAGGGCTTGAAGTAAAGGGGGGTGCAGGCGGTTTGGACGCCAGGCTGGTAGTCATCATCGCCGGCATCATCCTCGTGGTGGCGATCCTCGCATCGCTCGCCGTCCTTCGGGGTTCTTCCGGTCGGTTCACCTATGATACGCAGGGCGGGACGCGCCCCCGTGCCACCGAGGGGGAGGGCAACACCCAGGGCGTCGCCCTCAAGGGCAGGTTCACGGGGCTCGCCTTCGCCGCCGCCGGCGTCTTCGCCGCGATCACCGCGAAGCTCTGGAGCATGCAGATGGTCTCCTCCGACCATTACGAGGAGCTCTCCCGCCAGAACCAGACCCGTACGGTCACGACCCCCGCGCCCCGCGGGCGCATCCTCGACCGCAACGGGGTGCCCCTCGTGACGAACCGTGCTTCGCTCACGGTCGCCGCCTACCGCGACCTCGCTGAC
>DBFEBE010000032.1:0-9928 GCA_048318985.1 Collinsella sp. | reverse complement strand
GACCTTCTCGCCCGACTCGGTGACGACGTCCATGCCCGTCCAGATGAGGCAGCGGTCGAGGTCGACGCCGAGACGCTTCGCGGCAGGGGCATCGAAGTTCTCGCGCACATCCGTGACCGCGAAGGTTCCCTCGTAGACCGTGAGGGCATCGAGGGCGACGAACCGGTCCTTCTGCTTGATCATGCCGGCGACGTCGGGGAGCTTGACCATGAAGCCCACGACGCGCGTCCCGTCGGGGACGAAAACGGGAAAGTGCACCCTTCCGAGGCGCTTGGGCTCCCGCGGGACGCCGTCCTTATCGACCGCCTTGTCCTTGGCGGGCGCACGGTACACCCGCACGCCCATGAGATCCCGTGCGAGCATCTAGGCCTCGGCCGCTGCCTCGGGGGCGACGGACTCGACCACGACGTCGGCGGCGGGGGTGACCGAGCCGGTGGCGATGGCGTCGTTCAGCTGCTCGCGCAGCTGGGTCATGCGCTCGCGGGCCAGATCGACCTTGGCGCGAAGCTCATCGGTCTTGGCGTCCATCATCGGGCCGAAATCGCTCGCGGCGGCACGGGCCTGATCGACGCCCTGCTCGTACATGTCGCGGGCGGAATCCCAGGCGTCATTGGCCATATCCGCCGCCATGGCGCGGGTCTCGGCGCCGGAGCGCGGGGCCACCAGGATGCCGATGATCGTGCCCGCGGCTGCACCGAGCGCGGCACCTGCGACGAAACTGAATCCCTTGCCCATACTGCTCCTCCTTGAGAGTCGTGAAACGCATAAGTTGGTTCATTATACCCACCGAGGGCTCGCGGACGCACCGCGGGGGCAAAGCCCCGGACGGCGCGGCCGGAGGCCGGTCGGCTATTCGGAAAGCGCGCCCATGGATACGGTCACGTCGGGGTCGAACGAGGCAGACGGGGAAGCCGCCTGGACGCCCTCGGCTGCCGCCCCTCCGAACACGGGGGCGACGTCCGCGACGCGTTTCGCCGGGGGATTGCCCGGCAGCGGGGTGCGCGGACGGGTACCCTCGGTATCGATGCGGATCGCGGGCTCGCGCTCCTGGTCGGCCTGCTCGGCATCCGCCGCGGGCGCGTCGCCGTCCGCAGGCCCCTGCTCCTCCCCGCCCTCTCCGCGCAAGTTGAGCACGAGGTGGCGAAGGGCGGCGACGGTGCCGGCGAAATCCGGGGCAGGGGACTCGGCGTGCAGGTAGGCCCAATCCATCATGAAGGCGGCAGAGGACAGGGCGCCCACCGTCAGCGCGTCGTCGGGGCAGGAGAGCTCCACGTCGAACAGGCGGTCGTCTCCGGGAACCGAACGGGTGCGGCCGCACGAGACGGCATCGGCGAGTCCGGTCTCGTTCATGATCTCGACGGAAAGGTGCTCCAGCAGGTGGGCGAGCTCCGTGTCGCTCATGCATTCCTGGAATCGCGCGCCGGCGTCACCCAGGCACAGATGGTCCGCGATGGCGGGGGCCAGGTAATAGACGCGCGCGGTCGCCTCGATGTCCTCCGAGGTCCGCTGCGGCATATTCGGATTCACCAGGACGCGGGCGCGCAGCTTGTCGGCCCCGACCGTGATCTTCATGATGTTGAACAGCTCTGCCATGTCACTCCTATCTTGACGGCATGGATGCCGTCACGCGGCACGCGGCCGACGGGACGGCAAAGGGGATGCGCTACGCCTGCTCCTCGTCCTCGCGATCCGTCGGGCGCAGGAACACGAGACGGGGCTTGTCCGAACGGTCGTCGCCCTCGTCCGCCTCCGCCTCCGCCATGGCCGCGAGCTCCTCCTCCGACGGCGCCGTCACGCGCACGAGGGAGATACGCTGCCCGCGCATGGACTGCACCTTGAACTTGTACCCGTCCTTCGCGAACACCTCGCCGATATCCGGAACGGAGTCGCAGGTATCCATGATCCAGCCGGCGAGCGTCTCGTAGTCGTCGCTCTCCTCGATGGGCCAGCCCATCTCCTGGGCGTCGTCGCAGCTGAAGCGCCCATCGACGAGCCATTCGCGGCGCGACAGCCGGGTGAGGTACTTGTTGTCGGGGTCGAACTCGTCCTCGATCTCGCCCACGAACTCCTCAACGATGTCCTCGATGGTGATGATGCCGGCCGTTCCGCCGTACTCGTCCACCACCACCACGATCTGCTCGTGCGCGGTCTGCATCTCGGAGAGCAGCGGAAGGATGTCCTTGGTGTCGGGCACGAAGGTGGCGTCGCGCATGTGGTCGCCCACCGGCGTGTCGCCCGCTCCGTCGAGCATGGGCTCGATCAGGTCCTTGATGTGCGCGATGCCCACGATGCAGTCCTGGTCGTCGCGGTAGATGGGCACGCGCGAGTACCCGGTCTCGCGCATGGTGGCGAGAACGTCGGAAACCGGTTCGGTGTCCTCGCACATCGTCACGTCCACGCGGGGGACCATCACCTCGCGGGCCACCGCGTCACCCAAGTCGAAAACCTCATGGATGATGCGCTTCTCCTCGTCGAGCAGGGTCTCCTGCTCGGAGATCATGTACTTGATCTCCTCCTCGGAGACGTTTTGGCGCTCGTCGCCGCTCTTGATCCGCAGCAGGCGCGCAAGGCCGTTGGCAGAAGCCTGCGTGAGCCAGACGAGGGGGCGAGCGACATGGCGGAACACGTCGAGGGAGCCGGCGACCTGCTTGGCCACGCCCTCGGCGTTCGCGAGCGCGATGCGCTTGGGCACCAGCTCGCCCACCACGATGGACAGGTAGGAGACGATGAGGGTGATGAGGACCGGGGCCAGGCCCGGGGCGATCGCCGTGAGCGGCGCGATCCCGAACCCGGACAGCCAGGAAGCGAGCGGGTCGGAGAGGTTCGTCGAGGCGACGGCGGACGAAGCGAATCCGACCAGGGTGATGGCCACCTGGATGGTGGCGAGGAAGTTGCCGGAATCCGCCGCCAGCGCGGCGGCCTTCGCGGCCCTCCGGTCGCCCTCCTCGGCGTCGCGCTCGAGCATGGCGCGCTTCGCCGTGGTGAGGGCCATCTCCGACATGGAGAAGAAGCCGTTGACAACCGTGAGTACAAGGGTCGTGATGATGCTGATGGTTATGTCCATGGGGACGGTTTCGAACCTCCAGATACGAAACGGTGAGACGGATGATCGGGCGGGATGCGCCATCGGGGGCGCATCGCCTTGGCACGCGCGCGCCGCACCGAAGGGATGCGTCCCCGACGGCACGCCCGCGACGGCGCGCGGGACCTAGATGACGAAGAGGACCACCGCCAAGAACTGCAAGACGCTGCCCGCAAGCACCCACAGATGGAAGATGCTGTGCATGTAGCGGATCTTCTTGAGGACGTAGAAGACGGTCCCCGCGGTGTAGCACACGCCGCCCAAAGCGAGCAGGACGAGCGCGGTGGGATGCAGGAGCTCCAGGAGCTGAGGCAGGCGGAACACGACGAGCCAGCCCATGGCGAGATAGATGGCGACCGTGACCCACCGGGGCTGGCGCTCGCGCATGAACGCCTCGAACAGGATCCCGGCGGCCGCGATGGCCCACACGGCGATGCAGAGCGGGATGCCGCCGGCGTCGGCAAGCGTCACCAGGCAAAACGGCGTGTAGGAGCCCGCGATGAGGACGTAGATGCAGCTATGGTCGATGATGCGGAAGACGCGCTTGGCGCCCTGAGGGGCGATGGCGTGGTAGAGCGTCGACGCAAGGTATTCCAGGATGAGCGAGATGCCGAACACCAGCGCGCTGGCGAGAGACGCCGGGTGCGCCCCGCCGACGGCCGCCTTGACGATCATGATGACGAGAGCGGCGATGGAGAGCGCCACGCCGATGCCGTGCGT
The DNA here is from genome assembly GCA_048318985.1 of Collinsella sp. Classification (GTDB taxonomy): domain Bacteria; phylum Actinomycetota; class Coriobacteriia; order Coriobacteriales; family Coriobacteriaceae; genus Collinsella. The sequence goes on along the minus strand of DBFEBE010000032.1, from coordinate 6,126 downwards.
CACGGAGTTGGCGATCTCTTCGCCCACGGTGTATTGCGGATGCACGCAGCGCTTGACCGCCCGAGCGGCTCCGACGACCGGCTTGCTCGCGGCCTCCATGAGGCGCTGAGCCCGCGAGGCGGCGTCGGCCCGGGCTATGGGAACAGGTGTGGCCGCGACGCCGGGTCGCGGCGAGATACTGTCACTCGAATCAGGCATGGTGAGCGTTCGGCCTCCAATACGCACGTATGGTTCTCGATACTATATCAGAAGCGATGCGCAGGCTGTCGAGCTCCCGGGTACGGGTACGGTAAACCCACGTACCCGTACCCGGGGCGCATGATCAACGACATCGGGGGCTGAACGGCATGCAGGACGCCGATATTGGCCCCACCTCAATTAAGGGACTGTCCCCAGATTGAGGCGGGGTGCTCAGGAAAGAGACGCTACTTGACCTCGATGAGCTCGTAGGAGCTCGAGCCCAGGCCAATCTTCACGCCGTGCTCGATCATCGAGCGCCAGTTGGTGTCCGGATGCGTCATGTTGAAGTGATCGTGCTCGCAGCGCTCCGGCACGCCGTCGCCCGCCTCGAGCTTGGCGCGCATCTCGGTCAACTCGGTATCGGGCATCGCCGGCATGGCAAGCGCCGCATCGATGCACGCCTGGTCGATGGCCACGGGGTCGAAGCTCGCGAACATGCCGATATCGGGCACGATGGGCGTGTCGTTCTCAGCATGGCAGTCGCAGTTGGGGCTCACGTCGATGGCGAGCGAGATATGGAAGCTCGGGCGGTCCTGCACGATAGCCTGCGTGTACTCGGCGATCTTGTAGTTGAGCACATCGGCAGCGGCATCGTAATCGGGCTCGATGGCGTCTTGGTTGCACGCACCGATGCAGCGGCCGCAGCCCAGGCAGCGCTCATGGTCGATGCGCGCCACGGGCGACTCGACCACGCGGCCGTTCTTGAGCGTGCGCTCGCGCGTGCTCGGGAAGCTCACCGCACCGTGCGCGCAGATGCGCTCGCAAGCGCGGCATCCGATGCATTTTGCCTCGTCGACACTCGGCTTGCCCGCCGCATGCTGCTCCATCTTGCCCGCACGGCTGCCGCCGCCCATGCCGAGGTTCTTCATGCAGCCACCGAAGCCGGCCTGCTCATGCCCCTTGAAATGGGTGAGCGAGATCACGATGTCGGCATCCATGAGCGCGTGGCCGATCTTGGCCTCCTGCACGTACTCGCCATTCTTCACCGGGACGAGCGTCTCGTCCGTGCCCTTGAGGCCGTCGGCGATGATGACCTGGCAGCCGGTCGCGTAGGGCGTGAAGCCGTTCTGGTAGGCGCAGTCGATGTGCTCGAGCGCGTTCTTGCGGCTGCCCACGTACAGCGTGTTGCAGTCGGTGAGGAAGGGCATGCCGCCCAGCTCCTTCACCACGTCGGCGACGGCGCGCGCGTAGTTGGGGCGCAGGAAGGACAGGTTGCCCAGCTCGCCGAAGTGGATCTTGATGGCGACGAACTTGTTCTCGAAATCGATCTGCTCGATGCCCGCGCGGCGGATGAGGCGCTTGAGCTTGTCGAGCTGGCTCTCGCGACCGTGCGAGCGCAGGTTGGCGAAGTACACCTTCGAGGGCGTTGCGGCAGGTTCGTTGGACATGGTCCCTCTTCTCTCATGGGTCCTCAGGCGACAGCACTATGGTACGCCCTGGTACGCGCTTCGGGGCAGGCGACGGGGCGCTTTCGGGAAGAAATGCCGCACCGCCCCCTCGCCCTCGACGCCCGCGGCCGGCCCGGATGCCCGCTCGCAACGGCAGGTGCCCGCCCGTTCGGACGATCCGGACGGGCGGGCACCGAATCAAAAGCGCTGCAGATTTACGCGACCCGGGCTTCCGCCCACCGCATCAGGCGAGCTCAGCGAGGGCGCGCTCGAGCACCGGGCCGTCGGCCTCGCAAGGCTCCGCGCCGTTCTTGCGCAGCATCCGGGTCTCGTGGCCCTTGCCCGTTACGATCACGAGCGCACGTCCGGTCGTCTCGCGAACGGCGGTCCGAATCGCCTCGATGCGGTCCACCACGATCTGCCAGTTCCCGTTTCCCTCGGCCTCGACGAATCGGGCGATGGTGGCGCAGATGTCCTTCGGGTCCTCCGGGCCGGGATCGTCCTCGGTGATGACGATCCGGTCGGCGAACCTGCCGGCGGCGGCGCCCATGGTCTCGCGGCGGTCGACGCCCTTGCCGCCCGTGGCGCCGAACACGACGGCGAGCTCGCGGTCGGGATAGTTCTCGCGCAGGTCGCGAAGCATCGTCTCGAGGCTCATGCCGTTGTGGGCGAAGTCCACGACGCCCAGGATGCGACCGTCGTCGCTGGGATACAGCTCCATGCGCCCGGGGACGCGCAGCTGCTCGAACCCGTGAACGATCGCTTCCTGCTCGATGCCCAGCCCCTCGGCGCAGGCGATGGCGCCCAGCGCGTTGGACACGTTGAACTTGACCGGCGTCGCCACGAGGATATCCGCCGTGAAGCGCGGGGTGCGCACGCGGGCGACGATGCCCCGATCGGTGTGCGCCAGGTCCTCGGCGAACACGTCCGCCGCGGCGTCGGAAAGCGAATAGGTGACCACGCGCTCGCAGCCCGCCTCGCGCGCGGCGGCGACGACCTCGTCGATCCGGTCCATATCGAGGTTGACGACGGCCACGCGGCTCTGAGCGAAGATCTTCAGCTTGCTCGCGAAATAGTCTTCGAGCGTAGGGTGCTCGATGGGCGAGATATGGTCCTCGCCGATGTTGGTGAACGCCCCGACGGCGAATTCGACGCCGAGGGTCCGGTCGTATTTGAGCGCCTGGCTCGAGGCCTCCATCACCACGTGCTCCATGCCGCTTGCGGCGGCGTTGGCGAGCTGCTGCTCGAGCCTGAACGCCTCCGGCGTGGTGAGCTTCGAGACACCGCGCTCCTCGCCGTCATCGAACTCGATGCTCGAAAGCAGGCCGGCCGTATGGCCGCCGACGATGCGCGCGCGGGCGTCGAGCACGCTCTTAAGGTAGTAGGCGCTTGTAGTCTTCCCCTTGGTTCCGGTGAAGGCGCATACCTTGACGCGCCCGGAGGGATGGTCGTACGCCGCGTCGGCAAGCAGGCCGAGCGCACGGCGGACGTCGCTCACGAGCAGGCAGGGTACCGCCCTGCCGGCGTCCCCGCTCACCGCGTAATCGACCTCGGAGACGTACGCGACGGCACCCGCATCGATGGCGCCCAGCAGGTACTCGCGCTTGAATGCGGCGCCTTTGCACACGAACAGCGTGCCCGGGCGGGCCGCACGGGAGTCATCGGTCGCGAACGAGACCTCGATGGCGCCGGCCGCGCCGTCGAGCGAAGTGGACGCCAACACGCCGCCGTCGTGCAGCACGTCGATGTAGTGCGACAGCCGGCAGGCTATCTGGGATGCGAGGGCCATGGTGCTCCTTGTCCTTGACGTGGGCTGCGGGCACCCGCGGCCGTGCGGCGTCGATGCGACGACGTCGCGGCGCGGAGCCCGGCTTGGCTCCATGATAGATTCTCTGGCGGGGCGCAGAGCCCAGAAGGCCCTCCTGCCATGCCTTCCACACCGGACGCCCGCGGTGCGAGGCTGAACGGCAGCGCGCGCCAAAAGGGACGTACCCTTCTGGCACGCGCTGCCCCCGCATCGAAAACGGCCTCCGGCTGCGGAATCTAGAGTGAGACCGTAGCCGGAGGCCGCTCTCGGCAAAAAGCAGAGATACCAGGTCGCTTAAGCGCGGGCGCCCTCGATGACCTGCTTGACCGTGGCCTGCAGCTCGGCGAGGTCCTCCTCTGAAGGGATCCACTGCTGGGTGATTACAGGGACGGGGAGGTTGAACTTGGCCTTCTCCATCTCCTCGTACACCTGCTTGGGGCCGAGCGGGGCCCAACCGTAGGAGCCGAACGCCAGGCCGATGCGCTGGTCGTTCTTGGGCGACAGGCCGCGCATGTAGGTGAGGAAGCTCGCCACGGTGGGCAGCATGTTGGAGTTGAGCGTGGGCGAGCCGATGGCGACGTAGCGGGCGTCGCACATGTCGGTCATGATATCGGAGATGTGGGTCGCCTTGACGTCGACGAGCTGGGCGGAAATACCCTCGGCGATGAACGCGTCGCAGATCTCGCGCGCCATCATCTCGGTGGAGTGCCACATGGAGTCGAAGACGACGACGGCCTTCTCCTCGGTCTTGTAGGTGGTCCAATCCTCGTAGCAGGCGAGGATCTTGTCGATGTGGGAACGCCAGATGCAGCCGTGGCTGGGAGCGATCATCTTGAGGTCGAGGCCCTTCACCGCGGCAAGCGCCTTGCCCGCCTGCATGCCGTACGGCCACACGATGTTGGCGTAGTACTTCTTGGCCTGCTTCATGATCTCGCAGAGGTCGTTCTCGTCGTCGAAGCGCTTGGTGGTGGCGAAGTGCTGGCCGAACGCGTCGTTGGAGAACAGGATCTGATCGACATCGGAGTAGGTGACCATGTTGTCGGGCCAGTGGACCATGGGCGTGGTCACGAACGTGAGCGTACGCTCGCCGATGCAGAGGGTGTCGCCGCTCTTCACGGGCGTGGCCTCGATACCGAAGTGGGCGTAGACCTCCTTCACGCCGGCGCCGGCGGAGGCGTAGATCTGGGCGTTGGGGGCGATCTTGTGGATCACGGGCAGGGAACCGGAGTGATCCATCTCCACGTGGTTGGTGATGACGACGTCGATCTTGGAGGGGTCGACCACCTGGGAGATGCGCTGCACGAGCTCGTTGGAGAACGTGGCCTTGCAGGTGTCGATGAGGGTGATCTTCTCGTCCATGATGAGGTAGGCGTTGTAGGTGATGCCGGCCTCGGTGGTGTAGCCGTGGAACAGACGCTCGTTCCAGTCGATGCCGCCGACCCACCAGACCTTGGGCGAGATCTCGATCGCGTTGAGCATGTTGAATCCTCTCTCACAAGTTCATGCTGCTCAATACCTGCAAAGACAGGTGTTTTTCGCGTCACATGATAGCACGCGGCGCATGCCGTGCGGAAAGCATCGACGGCAGAACACCGGCAACACAGCGGCCGCCGCGAGGCCGGGTACCTTACATGGAAACCGGGGCCGATTGGACGGAGCGGCCGATCGACCCTCGAGACCAAACGCGCCGCCATCCGAGGGATGGCGGCGCGGCACTGCATCTATATGGTTGTCGCGGCCACGCGAAGCCAGCGGACGCGAGCTACTCCTCGGCGCGGTTGCGCGGCTTGCGGCCACGCGGCTTGTTGATGAGCGCCTCGGGGCCGTTGGCGCGGTACTGGCGGCACCAGGTCTTGACGGAGGACTCGCTGGGGACTCCGTGCTTGACCATGACCTCGCGCACGGACATGCCGTTCTCGAGACGGTCTTTGACCACGGAAAGCTTGAGCTCGTAAGGGTAGACGCGATGCTTCGCGCCGGCGTTCATGATGGCGGACTGGCCTCCGACGGCATAGGAGCGTGCCCACTGGCGGGCGGTCGCCTCGGGGATCCCGAGCTCAACGGCAAGAGCGCGATGCCCGACGCCCGTGGACAAGATCTTCACGGCGCGACGGCGGATCTTCGCGTCGTACTTGGCACCCTGCTTCTTTTCGGCCACGTTCCACCCCAACCTCTCATGTCGTGGAGACGCGCTCCCCGAACGGGGACACGCCATCTCTACCTTTGTATATCGATTTCAACCAATAGCAATTGTTGGTAGCAATATTGTTTTTATACCATATCTTTTTTCTTGCCCATATACTGCGTATTCGTAAGTGACCCACGCCTGCTACACATATTGTACATATTCTAGGAAACATAAACGTATTGTATTGTTATCAGAAGCTCACAGATTTTTGGAGTCTCGGTATGCCGGCATCTGACCAGCTCATTCATGTATATTGAACATTACTATGCGCAAGATGCGTTTACATCAGAATGAATATTATTTATGTCAGAGCAAGGCGACCATCAGCAGCCCGAATTCCTTTATGTCCACCATTGCATAAACAAGTTAACATAATACGCTATTGTTTTATTGACCCATGTGCTTCAGTTCACTGTACCTTGGACAATCTAGTTCATATGTTTCTTAAATGACGCATGTAACCCATGTATAACACGAAAGGTGGGCACGGGATGCCCCCCCCC
>DBFEBE010000031.1:0-24919 GCA_048318985.1 Collinsella sp. | reverse complement strand
GGTATGATGGTGTGGGCAGAGAAGAGGAGGCGGCGATGAAGGTCGCGTTGGCGCAGATAGATATGAGACTCGGGGATATCGAGGGCGTGCTCGACCGTCTGGAGAGCCAGGCACGCCTCGCTCACGGGGCGGGGGCCCAGCTCCTGTGCTGCCCCGCGCCCCTGCTCTGCGGGATGTCCCCCACGGGCCTCATCGAGTACCCCGGCTACGAGCGCGCGCTCGTCGGGGGCCTCTGCGACCTCGCGCGCCGCATCGAGGACCTCTCCCTGTGCTGCGTGGTGCCCGCCGTCGTCTCGCACGAGGGTGCGCCTCTCGTCGAGGCGTTCGTCTTGCGCCGCGGTCGGACTGTGCCGGCGCGCACGCTGCTCGCCTCGCAGCGCCCCCTGTCGCCCGAGGCTTGGGTTCCCCCCGTGTTCGAGGCTGCGGGCGCCCGGGTCGCGGTGACGTTCGACGCCGGCCGGGACGTCGAGCGCCTTCCGCACGGTTGCGACCTCATCCTGTACTTCCAGATAGACGGGTTCTGCCCGTCCGATCCCGCCACCGCCGCCGCGGCATCCGTCGCGTCCGGCGACTTCGGCAAGCTCGCTCGAAAGGCCGGCGCGTGGCTCGCGTGCATGGCGCCCGTCGGGGGGTTCGACGACATGGTGTACACCGGGGGCTCCTTCGTCCTCGACGACTCCGGCGCCCTCGTGGCGGCATCCCCGTCTTTCGAGGAGGACCTGCTCGTCCAGGAGGTGCGACGGGGCGTCTCCGTCGAGCACGTCGCGGCGCACGAGCTGCCGCGCTACCGTCGCGAGGAGTGGACGTGGCAGGCGCTCATCCTGCACCTGCGCGACTTCCTTGCCGCGCGCGGGGAGGCCCGTGCCGTCGTGCCGCTCGAGGGGGACCTTCCCTCCTCGCTGCTCGCGGCGCTCGCCGTCGACGCGCTCGGCCCGCGCAACGTGATCGGGGTGAGCCTGGGCAGCGAGCGCGCGACGCGCCCCCGCGAGCACGTGGAGGAGCTCGCTCGCCTCGGATGCGCCCGCACCGTCGCCTCCAACCTGGGGATCCGCCTCGTGGAGCGGACCGCCGTCTCTCCGGGGTCGCTCGACCGCGACGAATCGGGTCCCGGCGCCGGCCGGATGGACCGCGCTCTCGGCATGCTCTGCCTCGTCGACGTTGCGCGCGAGCTCGGCGCCGCGGTCCTCTCCCCGCATACCAAGACCGACGCCGCGCTCGACGCGGTTCGGCTCGCGCTCGACGGCGCGCCCTGGTGCGCCGTCGCCCCGTTCGGCGACCTGTACCTCTCCTCGCTGGAGTTCCTCGCCCGCCATCGCAGCCGGACCTCCGGCGTGCTCCCCGCCCGCCTCATGGCGCTCGCCGAGGTCGAGCGGGGGGTCCGCCGCATCCTGGATCGGGCGGTATCGTCGTTTCCGTGCGATGAAGGGGCCGCCGAGGCGATGCGCGAGGTTCTTGCGGGAGTGGACGCCGGGTTCGTGGACGGCGTTCTCGAGGCGCATATCGACCGGAACCTCCCGTTCGAGGAGCTGCCGGGGCGCGAGGGGGACGACCGCGCACGCGCCCTGCTGCTCGCGCTCGTGCGGGCGGGCGAGGCTTCCCGCCGCGCGCTTCCCCCCTCGCCGATCATGTCCCCGCGCTCGCTCGTCGAGCGGGCGTGGCCGATCTCCCTCGCGTGGTCGGACACCGGTCGCGCCGTCGAGGGCCCGTCAACGATCGCCGATCTGGTACGGGAGGAGACCGAGCGCGCGGAGCGCGCATCCGGCGAGCGCGGCAGGAGGATGCGGGCGGAGTTCATGGGGCTGATCGGCAACCTTTTGGGCCTCACGCCCGAGCAGCGCGAGAAACTCATGAGCGAAGAGGGCCAGGCTCGCCTCGAGGCGGACATGGAGGAGCTGGGCGGTCGGCTGCAGCGTGCGGTCTCCCAGGGGGAGCTGCAGATGCCGACGGGCCCGCTCATGCCGGGGCAGGTCCCGTCGGACGCGAGGCTGAGCGACTACCCCTTCTTCTCCCAGAACTGATCCGTCGCCGTTCTTGCGCCCGTCGTCCCAGGCGGGTAGTATAAGAACAGATGTTCGTGGACAAGGGCGGGTGGTGCAGATCGTCATCTTGGGAATCGACCCCGGTCTGGCAAACACCGGCTGGGGAATCGTCGAGGAGCGCGGCGGCGAGGTGCGCTGCCGCGCCTACGGCTGCATCCAGACGTCCGCCGGCAGCGACCTTCCGGTTCGCCTTCGCCACATCGCGGACGAGCTTCGCCAGGTCGTCGAGCGCTATCGGCCGGATGAGGCCGCCGTGGAGAGCGTGTACTTCGGCGCCAACGTCCGCTCGGCCATCCCCACGGCGCACGCGCGCGGCGCCGCCCTGGTCGCCGTCTCGCTGTGCGGCGTCGAGCTCGGCGAGTACACGCCCATGCAGATCAAGCAGTCCGTCGTGGGAACCGGGTCGGCGGACAAGCGTCAGGTGACCTACATGGTTCGCACGCTGCTCCATCTCGACCACGACCCGCACCCCGACCATGCGGCGGATGCCCTGGCGTGCGCGGTGTGCCATGCGCACCTTCGCCGAACCGGCGCGCTCACCCGCGGCGCATTCGTCCAGCAGAGAGGAAATGGATACGTATGATCACCCTGCTCACCGGAACGCTCGTGTCCGCCACGCCGAGCGCCGCCGTCCTCGACGTGGGCGGCGTGGGTTTCGAGCTCGGCATCTCGGGGACGACCGCGGCATCGCTGCCGTGCCCGGGGGAGCTGTGCAGGCTGCACTGCCGCCTGCAGGTGCGCGAGGACGCGCTCACCCTCTTCGGCTTCGCCTCAACGGAGGAGCGCGCGATGTTCGACCGCCTGGTCGCCGTGTCGGGCGTGGGCCCGCGTCTGGCGCTGGCCGTGCTCTCCACCTATACCGTGGACCAGCTGTACTCCGTGGTCTGCGCGGAAGACGATAAGGCCATGGCGAAGGTCCCGGGCGTGGGCAAGAAGACGGCGCAGCGCCTCATCCTCGAGCTCAAAGGCGTTTTTGCCAAGGACCGCGAGCTCGCGGGGGTCTCGGTGCCCGCCGTTTCGGCCCAGGTCCCCTCAGCCGCCCCCGCGGCCCTCGACGACGTTCGGGTCGCACTGCTTTCCATGGGGTTCAGCCCGCAGGAGGTCGAGCTCTCGCTCGAGGGCGCGGACGCCCAGGGACGCGTCGAGGACCTGCTTGCCGCCGCGCTGCGGCGCCTGGGGGCTGATGCATGATGTGGGAAGCCGACGACTCGCGGGACCTGTGGGCGGACGCCCCCCGTCCCCCCCGTTCCGACGACGGCACCGAGCGCTTCGTGACGGGCAACCTCACGCGCGACGACCTCGATGTCGAGCGCGGCCTGAGGCCGCAGCTGCTCGACGACTACTGTGGTCAGGACCACATCAAGCAGAGCCTCCGCATACTCATCGAGGCCGCCCAGAGCCGCGGTGAATGCCTGGACCACGTGATCTTCTCGGGCCCTCCGGGACTCGGCAAGACGACCCTCGCCGCCGTCCTGGCCAACGAGATGGGGGCGCAGATCAAGACCACGTCCGGGCCGGCCATCGCGCGCACCGGGGACCTCGCTGCCATCCTCACCAACCTCCAGCCGGGAGACGTCCTGTTCATCGACGAGATCCACCGCCTCAACAGGCAGGTCGAGGAGATCCTCTATCCTGCGATGGAGGATTTCGCGCTGGACATCGTGATCGGAAAGGGGCCCGCCGCCCGCTCGATCCGGCTCGACATCCCGCATTTCACGCTCGTGGGGGCGACCACGCGGTCCGGCATGCTCACCGGGCCGCTGCGCGACCGCTTCGGCATCTCCTTCAGGTTGGATTACTACTCGGTCGACAATCTCGCCGACATCGTCTCGCGCTCCGCCGGGATCCTGGGCGTCCAGATCGATCGGGAGTCCGCCTGCGAGATCGGATCGCGGTCGCGCGGGACGCCGCGCCTCGCCAACCGCCTGCTCAAGCGCGTGCGCGACTACGCGCAGGTGCGTGGCGGCGGCGCGATCGACCTGGGGATCGCGCGCGAGGCCATGGCCTTCTTCGAGATCGACGAGCTCGGCCTGGATTGGATGGACATCCGTATCCTGGAGACGCTGTGCAAGACGTTCCGTGGCCGTGCGGTAGGGCTGTCCACGCTCGCCAGCGCGGTGGGGGAGGACCCCAGCACGCTCGAGGACGTGTACGAGCCCTATCTCCTCCAGCGCGGCCTGATCATCCGCACGCCGCAGGGACGCATGGGCACCGCCGTCGCGTTCGAGCACCTGGGGCTCGAGCCGATCGGTCAATAGGGGCGCCCGGCTTGCGGACCGCCCTGCCCATGGAGGCCCCGGGACGTGGTGGCGAGCGGGTTCGCGGCGGGTCCCCGGCGCGCGCCGATGCGCCGGGAACCCGCCCGCATCGCGCCGTGCGAACTATTTTGTGACCGTTCGCGAGGTGCCGCGGGGCCCTGCGCGCCCATGCTATGCTGGACGGGTTATTCCTCGACATGAAGGGACCCCGCCACCATGATGACCGATATCGAGATCGCGCATTCCGTAACGCCGCTTCCCATCGCCGAGGTCGCCGAGGCGGCCGGGGTCGATGCGAAGCATCTCATCCCGTACGGCTTCGACAAGGCGAAGGTCGACTACTCGCTTTTGAACGAGGAGACCGACCACACGGCGAAGCTCGTTCTCGTCACCGCGATCAACCCCACGCCCGCGGGCGAGGGCAAGACCACCACGACGATCGGCCTGGCGGACGCCCTGCGCCGCCGCGGAATCAAGAGCGCCGTTGCGCTGCGCGAGCCCTCCCTCGGCCCCGTGTTCGGCGTCAAGGGCGGCGCCGCCGGCGGCGGTTGGGCCCAGGTCGTTCCGATGGAGGACATCAACCTGCACTTCACCGGCGACTTCCACGCCATCGGCGCTGCGAACAACCTGCTCGCCGCCATGCTCGACAACCATATCCAGCAGGGCAACGCGCTGGGCGTCGACGTCAAGCGCATCACGTGGAAGCGCGTCGTCGACATGAACGACCGCCAGCTGCGCCACGTGATCGACGGCATCGGCGGCAAGGCCCAGGGCGTGCCGCGCGAGGACGGCTTCGACATCACGGTCGCATCCGAGATCATGGCCATCCTCTGCCTGTCGACCTCCATCTCCGACCTCAAGGCGCGCCTGGGCGATATCGTTGTCGGCTACAGCTACGCCGGCGAGCCTGTCCGCGCGAGCCAGCTCAAGGCGCAGGGCGCCATGGCCGCGCTCCTGAAGGACGCGCTCAAGCCCAACCTGGTGCAGACGCTCGAGCACACCCCGGCGTTCGTGCACGGCGGCCCGTTCGCCAACATCGCCCACGGGTGCAACTCCATCATGGCCACGCGCATGGCGATGCGCTTCGGCGACGTGGCCATCACTGAGGCGGGCTTCGGTGCCGACCTGGGTGCCGAGAAGTTCCTCGACATCAAGTGCCGCATGACGGGCATCCGCCCCGACGCGGTGGTCGTGGTCGCCACCGCGCGCGCCCTCAAGTACAACGGAGGCGTCGCCAAGGCCGACCTCAACGAGGAGAACCTCGAGGCGCTGCGCGCGGGCATGCCCAACCTGCTCCGTCACGTCGACAACATCCAGAGCGTCTACGGGCTGCCGTGCGTGGTCGCCATCAACCGCTTCCCGTCCGATACGGATGCCGAGCTCGCCCTCATCGCGGAGGAGTGCGAGAAGCTGGGCGTGAACGTCCGCCTCTCCGAGGTCTGGGCCAAGGGCGGCGAGGGTGCGCTCGAGCTGGCCGATGAGGTGATGCGCCTTGTGGCGGAGCCCAGCGATTTCCGCTTCGCCTACGAGGACGGCGCCGATGTCGCCGAGGCGCTCGAGGCCGTCGCCACCAAGGTGTATCGCGCCGATGGCGTCGATTTCACCCCCGCCGCCAAGCGTCAGCTCGCCGAGCTGCGCGCCAACGGCTTCGGCAACCTTCCGGTGTGCGTGGCCAAGACCCAGTACTCGTTCACCGACCAGGACAAGCTGCTCGGCGCGCCCGAGGGCTTCCGCATCACCGTGCGCGAGCTCAAGGTGAGCGCGGGCGCCCATTTCGTGGTGGCGCTCACGGGCAACGTCCTCACGATGCCCGGCCTGCCGAAGGTCCCCGCCGCGGAGAACATCGACGTGGACGACGCCGGCGTCATCACGGGCCTGTTCTAGACGGCCTGCGCGCGACGCGGCGCGTGCCAAAGGGGACGTGTCCCCATGCCGCGCGTTTGCACGGGGCCGGCGTCGCGTGCCATGGGGCTACGCCCCTTTGGCACGCGTTCGGCCCGCTTATTCGATCTAGGAGAAAGCGATTTCTTTGGCAACGATAATCGACGGAAAGAACCTTGCCGCGGATGTGCGCGGCCGCGCCGCCGCCGAAGTGGCCGCCCTTGCCTCGCAGGGCATTCCCTGCGGCCTGGCGGTCGTGCTCGTCGGCGACGACCAGGGTTCCGCCACCTATGTGCGCGCCAAGCTGCGCGACTGCGAGCTGTGCGGCATACCCTCGCATGACTACAAGCTCCCCGCCGATACCACCCAAGAGGAGCTCATGGTCCTCATCGCGCGCCTGAACGCCGATGCGGACGTCGCGGGCATCCTCGTCCAGATGCCGCTTCCCGCGCATCTGGACGAGGAACAGGTGGTCCTTGCGATAGACCCGCTGAAGGACGTCGACGGATTCCATCCCGAGAACCTCGGCAGGCTCGTCCGCGGGCTTCCCGGCCTGCGGCCCTGCACCCCGGCGGGCATCATGGAGATGCTCGATGCCTACGGTATCGACCCGGCGGGCAAAAACGCGGTCATCGTGGGCCGTTCGTCGATCGTGGGCAAGCCCATGTCCCTCATGCTGCTCGCCCGGAACGCGACCATATCCGTCGCCCATTCGCACACCGATCCGCGCGAGTTGGCGCGGATCTGCCAGAGCGCCGATATCCTCGTGGCGGCCTGCGGCATCCCCAAGATGGTCAAGGGGCCGTGGGTGAAACCGGGTGCCGCCGTGATCGACGTGGGCATGGATCGCGACGAGGACGGGAAGCTCTGCGGAGACGTCGACTTCGCCTCGGCGGAGCTCGTCGCGGGCCACATCACGCCCGTCCCCGGAGGCGTCGGACCGATGACGCGCGCGATGCTCATGAGCAACGTCGCGCTCGCGGCGAAGATCCAACACGGTTTGGCCTAGCTTCCACAAGGGGATCACCGTGCATCTCAGCGCATGGATGAGGAGGGGAGCGGCCGCTTGAGGCCGCTCCCCTCGTTGGGTTCTCCCGGTTCCTTTTCGATCGGCGGTCGCCTCAACGTTCCGCTCGCTTGGTCGTATCGCCGCCCGTCGCTGCGCTCCCGGTCCGTTTCGCATCCTCGCCAGCAAGGCGGATCCCTGCACGGACCGCTTGGCGCACGACGAAATACGTCGGGATCAGGAGGATGAGGCCAAGGATGAGTTTGGGAACGAGGGAGAAGGCCAATTGGACGAGCACCGCGTAGATTTCGTAGCTGCTGGGATACATTCCGACCTCCTTGCTGATAAGGGGTGTTTCCTGCACTATTCCCGTCGGTGCGCATGCCCGCGACGCAGGGGCGCGCTTCAACCCTGAACGGCGCAGGGGGTCGGTGGGCGGTTGGCGCATGAAAAAGGACGGCCGTGGGGCCGTCCCGTTTTCCGCTCTCTTGGCGTGCGAGGCGCTAGCCGATCTTGCGGACGTTGATCGCCTGGGTCTCGCCGGGCTTCTTGCCGGGGCCGACCTCGTACTCGACGCGGTCGCCCTCGTCGAGGATTTTGTAGCCGTCCATCTGCAGGGCGCTGAAGTGCACGAAGACGTCGGAATGCCTGCTGTTCTCGGGCGCGTCGTCGGGGGTGATGAAGCCGAAGCCCTTCTCCTTGAAGAAGGATTTGGTGAGAGTGCCGGTAGCCATGCTCTGCCTTTCTGTTCGCCCCGCGTCCGGGGCATTCGATCTGCACCGCGAGCGCGATGCAGGATAAATCCTACCCCCGTCCTGCCGCAGCGCTTCGCGAGAATCGATTCTTGCAACACGACGGAAAGGAATGCCCGGGCGGGGTACACTGGACGGGACACCATCGGCGGCGACTCGCCGGCAAGCATAGGGAGGAATGTACATGGCCTGCGCGACCATTCTCATCGGCAAGGAAGCGAGCTATGACGGCTCCACGATCGTCGCGCGCAACGAGGACTCTCCCGGCGGCCAGTTCGAGCCCAAGCGCATGCAGGTCGTGCTGCCCCAGGACCAGCCCCGCGTGTACACGAGCACCGCTTCGCACCTCACCGTCGAGCTCCCCGAGGAGCCGATGCGCTACACGAGCGTTCCAGACGCCCTGCCGGGCCATGGCGTCTGGGCGGCAGCGGGCTTCAACACGGCCAACGTTGGCATGTCCGCCACGGAGACCATCACGAGCAACGAGCGCGTCCTCGGTGCCGACCCGCTCGTCGAGTACGTCCCCGCTCGAGGGGTCGAGGGGCAGGAGGGCTATGTGCCCGCGGTCCCCGGCGGCCTGGGCGAGGAGGACTTCGTCACGCTCGTGCTGCCGTACATCCGCTCGGCGCGCGAAGGCGTCGAGCGCCTGGGCGCCCTGCTCGAGCGGTACGGCACGTACGAGATGAACGGCATCGCGTTTTCCGATGTCGATGAGATCTGGTGGCTCGAGACGATCGGCGGCCACCATTGGATCGCCAAGCGCGTTCCCGACGACGCCTACGTGACGATGCCCAACCAGCTTGGCATCGACTTCTTCGACCTGGCCGACGCCGAGGGCGCCCAGGTCGAGCACATGGCCAGCGCGGACCTGCGCAGCTGGATGGAGGAGAACCACCTCAACCTCACCCTCTCCCGCGGCTTCAGCGCCGAGGACATGTTCGACGCAGAGTACTTCGCCGACGATGAGCCGGACGGGGAGGACGGGGACGGTTCCCTGCTCCCGTTCAGCCTGGACGAGCTGATCTCCGACCTCGAGCGCGCCGTCGAGGCGGGGGACGTGTTCAACCCGCGCGAGGCGTTCGGCTCGCACAGCGATTCCGATCACGTCTACAACACGCCGCGCGCCTGGTTCATGCAGCGCTGCCTCAACCCGCACGACGCTTGGGACGGCCCGGAGGCCGACTACCGTCCCGAGTCCGACGACATCCCCTGGAGCCGCGTGCCCGAGCGCAAGCTGACCATCGAAGATGTGAAGTACGTGCTCTCCGCCCACTACCAGGGCACCCCGTACGACTGCTACGGCCGCTGGGGGACCGAGGACACCCGTCGCGCCTACCGCCCGATCGGCATCAACCGCAACGGGCAGCTCGCCGTGCTCCAGATTCGCCCCTATGTGGCCCCGGAGCTCTCCTGCATCCAGTGGATGGCGTTCGGCTCCAACCCGTTCAACGCGCTGTTCCCGTTGTACGGCAACGTCGACACGATGCCGGAGTACCTCTCCAACACCACCGAGCGTGTGAGCACGGACAGCTTCTACTGGTCCAACCGCCTCATCGCCGCCCTCGCCGACGCGCGCTTCCATGAGAACGCCGCGCACATCGAGCGCTATCAGGAGAAGATCGGCGGCATCGGCCACAGGATGCTGCGCGAGACGGATGCCGCCTGCCGCGATATGGAGCCCCAGGCGATCCCCGCCGCCCTCGCCCGCGCCAACGAGGACATGGTGGCCACGCTCCGCGACCAGACGGATGCGCTGCTCGGCCGCGTGCTGTATCAGACGAGCCTGGCGATGAAGAACGCGTTCGCCATGTCCGACAACTGACGATGCGCGCCGCGTCGGCCCTCTGGCCGGCGCGGCGCATCTCGTTTCCGTCCGCGGGGGTATGCGGTCCCGCGAACGGGTACAAGGCAACTCAAACGACGCCGCGCTGCGCGGCATGCGAGAAGGAGGGTCCTATGGCCACGAAATTCGAAGAGCTCGTGAACGGCATGGTCAACATCGGCTTCGGTGCCGCCGCCATCACGGCGGAGCGCGGCAAGGAGGTCCTCGAGAGCCTCAACGCGCGCGGCGAGGAGGTCCTGAGCGGCCTCAACGCGAAGGGTGACGAGGTCCGCCACGACCCCGCCACGCCGGACTTCGCCCGTTCGATGTCCGATATCTTCGAGCAGGCAGGAGGGATGTTCACCGACGTCACCGAGCGCCTCGGCGCCCAGGGCGAGACCGTCGCCGAGCGCATCCTGGACGAGCTCATCGTCGCCCGCGTGCGCGCCATGAGCGCCTCCGAGCGCGCGGCGTTCGTCGCCCACGTCCGCGAGCTGGTGGATTCGGTCGAGGACGGCTCGGTGTCCGTCCCCGTGGAATCCGTCGAGGTCGAGGATGCTGGCGCGGATACGGCCGAGCAGGGCGAGTAGCTCGTCTCATGGCATCTGAACCCGAAGAAACCCAAAAGAGCGCGGCGTCACCGGGCCCTGCTGCCAAGCTGTCGCCCGAGGATACCGTGGTGCTCGACGGCGTGGAGGAGGCGCTGCGCGCGTCGCATCGCCGTCCGCGCGCGGTCGACGCGTTCCCGGACGAGCCCGATTCCATGGCGCCCTCGGAGCAGTTCCAGCTCACCGCAGTGGGCAGGCGCCGCCGTATCGGGGAGATCTTCCATCTGGCTCGAAAGTACGAGGTGTGGCACGACATCACGCCGCGCCGCCTGCGCCGCCTGCTCGAGGAACTCGGCCCCATGTTCGTCAAGATGGGGCAGATCCTCGCGAACCGCTCCGAGATCCTTCCCCAGGAATACTGCGATGAGTTGAGGCGCCTGCGCAGCGATGTCGAGCCGGTCCCGTTCGCGGTCGTGCATGACTGCCTCTCGGCGGAGTACGACCGCCCCCTTAACGAGATCTTCTCCGAGATCGACCGCCGACCGCTCGGCAGCGCGTCGCTCGCGCAGGTCCATCGCGCCCGCCTGGTGACGGGGGAGGACGTCGCCGTGAAGGTCCAGCGTCCCGGTGCCCAGCAGGTCATGGCCCAGGATATCGACATCATGCGCTCCATCGTGCGCCATGCGTCGAAGTTCGTGAAGACCGATCAGTTCATCGATCTCAAAGGCGTCATCGAGGAGCTCTGGCAGTCCTTCCGCGAGGAGACCAATTTCCTCATGGAGGCCCGCAACCTGGACGATTTCTATCGATTCCACGCCCGCACGCGCGGCATCTCCTGTCCTCGCTCGTACCTGGCGTACTGCACCGAGCACATCGTGGTGATGGACTACATCGAGGGGATCTCGATCGCCGACCCCGACGCCCTGCGCGCGGCAGGGTACGACCTGGAGAAGATTGGCTCCATGATCGTCGAGGACTACGCCACGCAGGTGCTCGACGACGGGTTCTTCCACGCCGACCCGCACGCGGGCAACATTATCCTGAAGGGAGGGGAGGTCAACTTCATCGACCTCGGGATGGTCGGGCGCATGTCGAGCCACGATCGCGGCATCGTGAAAGACATGATCTTCTCCGTGGCGGAGGGTGATGTCCCCAAGCTGAAGGACTCCCTCATGCGCTTCGCGGTGACGCGCGGCGATTCATCGGAGCTCGACCATTCGACGTTCCTCTCCGACCTCGACTTCATCGTCGCGGATTTCGCCGGCCTCGATCTCAAGGACCTCGATATCGGAGAGTTTCTCACGTCGCTCGTGAGCCTTGCGCGCAAAAACGACATCGAGCTGCCGAGCGTGGTCACCCTGTTCGCGCGCGGCATGGTCACGCTCGAGGGCCTGCTCACCGAGTACATGCCCAACGTCAACATGATCGAGATCATCTCTGCGCACATCAAGAACGAGAAGAGCTCCTACATGCGGTTTCAGGAGGGCGTTGAGGAGCTCGCCGGAGCCTCGCTGCGCGCCGTCCGCGGGCAGCTCGAGGCCGCCGAGCAGATCGGCCTGGCATCGCGCATGCTCACGCGCGGTCAGCTTAAGATCAACGCTCAGGTCCTGGGAAGCGAGCAGGTGCTCCGGCGCCTGGGCGGCATCGTCGACCGCATGTCCATGGCCATCGTCATCGCGGGTCTCTTCATCGGTTCCTCGGTGGTCTACTACGCCAAGATCGAGCCGGTCATCTTCGGCATACCGGTCATCGGCTTTCTCGGGTACACCAGTGCGCTCGTCCTGGCCCTGGGGTTGGGTCGAGAAATCTGGCGCAACGGCCACGGCGGCAAATAGCCGCGGCGCGACGGCCCTCTTTCAGCCGCGCCCCTTTGCGCCCGACGCGACGCAGAGGGGCGCGGTTTCGCGTTCTTACGGCTGCGCGACGATGATCTCGGCGTCGACGGTTATGGTGGCAAGCGCGTTCAGGTCGAGCGCGCTC
Organism: Collinsella sp.; assembly: GCA_048318985.1. Classification (GTDB taxonomy): domain Bacteria; phylum Actinomycetota; class Coriobacteriia; order Coriobacteriales; family Coriobacteriaceae; genus Collinsella. The sequence continues at coordinate 12,633 of DBFEBE010000031.1, read as the reverse complement.
TCGGCGATATCGAAGGCGACGGGACTCATGCGGATGAGGTCGCCGGCGTCTTGCTGGCGGACCGGCGAGGTCTGCGTGACGCGCCGCCGCGATGCGATGCGCATGTGTCGCGCGAGGTGCTCTGCCACGCCGTGGTCGTCGAAGGGCGCATGGGCGAGGTGCTCGGCCGCAAGATGCCGCAGCTCGACCATGTGCCGCTCGGCGGGAACGACCTTGATCAAGATGCCGCCCGGCTTGAGTACGCGCTTGAATTCGGCGTAGTTCGCCGGGGTGAAGACGTTGAGGACGGCGTCGGCGACGTGGTCGCGCAGCGGGATGTGTGCGAGGTCGGCGATAAGCCAGCGCTCGCGGCCGCCGCCGCGCGCCGCGCAGCGGATGCCGTCCCGGGCAAGATCCAGGCCGATGACATCGCATCCGTGCGCGCGCGACACGGCTTTCGCGTAGGTGCCCTCTCCGCATCCGGCGTCCACGACGAGGGAACCGGGGCCGAAGGACGCGGTCTCCTCCACGAGCGCGTCGCGCACGACGTCGTAGCAGCCGGCGTCGAGTACGCGCCGCCGGCTCTCGAAGAACGGCTCGTCATAGCCCTTGAGGGTCACGGGTCGCGCCATAAGCGTGAGGAACCCTTTGGACGATACGGTGAAATCGTGCCCCGCCGCGCAGGCGACTGAGGCCGTGCGCGCGTGCAGGTCCGACCCGCAGATGGGGCAGCGCAGCAGCGGCGCGATGTCGAGGTGCTTCTGGATGCCGGCGCGGGACATGGTCTACAGGACCTTCTCGAAGGCGATGCGCAGGGGGTCGCGCTCGCCCTCGTAGGGGAGGGTGATGACGCCGCAGCGCTCGTAGCCGAGCTTGCCCACGAGCCCCTGCATGGGGATGTTGCGCTCGTGGGTGTCGATGCGCACGCTCAGCGCCCCGCGCTCGCGTGCGATGCGCTCGCCCTCGATGAACATGGCGGTCATGACGCCGCCGCGGGCGGCCTGCGCGCTGACGGCGCAACGGTGGATGACCGCATAGGTCGCCGCGCGGCTCGTGGACTCGGTGAGCCAGGCGCCGTCGATGGCGTCGTAGGTCTTCTCCCCGTCGAAGGAGAACGCCATGACGCCCAAGACCGTCCCGTCATCATCGACGGCGACATACGAGGCTCCCTGTGCCATATCGGCTTCGATGTCGATGCGATTGGGGTACTCGTCCTGCCACTGGGGGATCCCCATCGCCGCGAGCGCGCGCTTCCCGTCGGAAAGGCAGGCTTCGGCGGCGACGACGTCGGAGTCAAGCGTCTGCCGGATGGTGATGGCCATACATGGTCCCCTTTCAACAAATAGTGTGTCTGAGAGAATCGCGAGCCAATACGTATCTGTGGTTTCGGGGAGGGGCGGGACAGACCGTATATCATCCGTGCTCGGGCAGTCCCGGCTCTCGACGAAGGCCCCGCCGGGGCCTTCTGTTCGTGCGGAATCTGCGCGCGGATGATGTACGCTCGGCCCCGCCCCTCCCCGGGCCGGTCGGCCTAGAACTGGCTCGGGTGCTTCTCGAAGAAGTCGAAACGAGGCGGCAGCGGCTTGACCCTGTGCTCGCCCGGCTGCTCGCCGAGCCCGGTGACGAGTTCGTCGCTGGTCTTGAAGATGTTGTCCCACGAGAAGAAGACCTCCGGGGCGATGGCGAAGTGCTCGCAGATCTTCTCGCAGCCCGCGGGCACGATGCCGTGCATGAGCACCGTGGCGGCGCGCAGCTGATGGAAGGCGTCGACGAGCGCCTGCGCCATGGCGGCGTCGTCCTCGGCGTTCTTTGCCGCCTTGGAGGCATCGCTCCAGCGTTTGTTGGCGGAGCGCAGGAGCTCGTCGCATACGCCTAGGGCATGGTGCAGCTCGAAGGCGTGCATGGCCTGCTCGAAGACGAGGATCGCCTGCTCGGTCTCGGTGACGACCGCGGGCGACGGGGCGCCTGCGGGGATGCAGCCGGTGCGGTAGGCGGCCGTATCGCCGTCCTTCTCGGCGACGCCGTAGAAGCAGGAGCGAGCGAGACGGTTGAAGACGCCGGTGAGCAGCGCGCCCTCTTTGAGGGCGGGGTCGATCACGCGCTTGTCGTCGCGCGCGAGGACGGGGTTGCCGTCTTTGTCCTTGCCGGTCTCGCGCATATCGAACGCCTTCGGGGAGAAGCTGACGGGCTTCTCGCCCAGGCCGAGAGACAGCCAGTGGGCGCGGAGCTGCTCGGCGGTGTAGTGCTCGAGCATCTCGTGCGCCAGCGGCGGCGGGGTCTGGGAGCTGGAGCTCGCCTTCTTGCCCATGTACAGGATGTGGTAGTTCGCGGCGACGCACGACTGCTGCATGTTCCAGTCGAGCGCCTCCCACATGCCGGATTGCGCGATGCAGTAGAAGTAGATGTTGTCCTGGCCGATGAACTGGTAGGCGCGGGCGTCCTCGCTGGCCCACCAGTCGTGCCAGTCCAGGCTGGCGTGCGTGTAGGCGGGCTCGTCCATGATCATGGTCGGGGCGTCGCCGACGAGCCTCGCATCCGCGACGGCGGTCGTCGCGAGCTCCGTTTCCGGCGTGCCCGCGGCCTCGAGCTTGGCGGCATCGCGGGCGAGCACGGCGCGGGTGAAGCTGATGGGCGCCCAGAGGCTCTCGGGCCACACCCACGCGGTGAGGTCGCGGCATCCGTCGATGTCGGGCAGGGGCACGCCCCATTCGACGTTGCCCGAGATGCGGAACGGGACGAGCGCCTTGCCGGAGCGGAAGCGCACGCCGGCGCGGTTGAGCACCTCGTGGGCGTCGTCGCGCTCGCGCCAGGTGGGGAAGACCACCGTGAACGAGCCCTTGTTGCCCTCGGCCTCGATGACCTCGTGGGCGGGCAGCTCGGCGCGGACGGCCTCGAACTCGTCGCGGAACTTGACTTGGATGAAGAGGCGCGGGGCATCGAGCCATTCCTCCATGGTCTTCGAGACCACGGAGCGAACCGTGGGATCGGCGGCCAGGCGCTCGGCGTGCTCGCGCATGTACTCGGTGTAGGCGGGCAGGTCGAAGTAGAGGTTGTCGACCGGAACGAGCTCGGGCGTCTCGCCGGTCAGCGCGCTCTTGGGGGCGATGAGCTCCTCGGGCTCGAACTGGTGGCCCAGGTCGCACTCGTCGGCGTAGGCCTTCTCGGACTTGCAGCCCTGGATGGGGCAGCGGCCGAGGACCTGGCGGCCGTTGAGGAACTGACCGGCGGCAGGGTCGTAGAACTGCTTGGTGCTCATCTTGGTGAGCTTGCCCTGCTCGTGCAGGCGCTCGACGAGCTCCGCCGTCATGGCCTCGTGGATGTGGACCGCGGGCTCCAGCGCGCTGCCGGCGTACAGGTCGCAGGACACGCCGAAGCTGGCCAGATCGGCTTCCTGGCTGTCGTGGTTCTCGCGCACGTAGTCGGAGATGTGCTTGTCGTAGCCGTCCGCCTCGCGGCGCTTGCGGAAGCCCTCCATGATGGGGGAGCCGTAGCAATCGGTGCCCGAGACGAAGATCACGTTCTCGCGGCCCAGGCGGTCGCGCAGGAAGCGGGCGTAGAAGTCTGCGGGCACGAAGACGCCGCCCACGTGGCCGAAGTGCAGGCCCTTGTTGCCGTAGGGCATGCCGGCGGTGACGACGGCGCGGCGCGGCCAGCTCACGCGTTCCGTGCGGCTAAGATTCTGTGCCATGGAAGGCTCCTTTTCCGGTATCTTTCGTATGCATGGCGAAACATTATCGCACATCGAGCGGGGTGGATGATCGTGTCGGAAGGCATGGTTAAAATCGGGGAGATACGCATATTCGAAGACGAGCGCTTTCGCGCCCAGATGGTCCGCGCATCCGGCTTCGTCGTCGCCCTGGGCGTCGCGGCGAGCCTCGCCTGGCACGCGCTCTCGGCGTCCGGGCTCCTGCTGCCGTTCGAGATCGCCGGCATGGCGGCGGACGGCGCCCCGGGTATCGGGGCGTGGCTCGCCGCCCTCGTGGCGGGCACGCTCGCCCCGCTCGGCGTGCACGAGCTCGTGCACGCCGCCCTGTTCAAGCTGCTCGCACCGCCGGGCACGCGCATCGGGTTCGGGGCAGACCTGAAGCAGGGGATGCTGTACGCCTCCGCCGAAGGGGTCGTCTACACGAGGGGGCGGTACCTGGCCATCGCGCTCGCCCCCACGGTCGTTGTCACGGCGTGCCTTGTCGGTGTCGGCGCGGCGCTCGCCTGGCCGCTGTGGACGCTGGTGACGGTGTTCACCCACCTGGCGGGCTGCACGGGCGACTGGGGATATGCGCGCGCGATACGGCGGGACCGCTCGATCGCGTATTGCGAGGACACCTCGTGGGGCGTTGCGTTCTTTGCGGCGGCCCCGCGCGAAACGGAGGGACGATGACGAGGCTGCTGCTTCATGCGTGCTGCGCGCCCTGCTCGCTGGAGCCGGTACGCCTGCTGGTCGAAGAGGGCTTCGAGCCCACGATCTGCTGGACGAACCCCAACATCCAGCCCGTCGAGGAGCATGATCGCCGTCTGGACGAGCTACGGCGCTGGTGCGAGGCCGCGGGCATCCGGCTCATAGAGGCGGGCGAGGACCGCGGGCGCTGGGAGCGCGGCGTGGCGCCGGTCGGCGCGCGCGATCGCCAGCGCCGTTGCCGCGCATGCTACGCGCTGCGGCTCGCCGAGGCGTGCCGCGTCGCCGAGCGGGAGGGCTTCGGACATATCGCCACGACGCTCGCCGTCTCGCCCTACCAGCTGTTCGAGACCTGCAACGACGTGCTCGAGCGCCTGGCCGCCGCGCATGGGCTCACGCCGGTCATCCGGGACTTCCGCCCCTGGTACCCGGAGGCGACGCGCCGGTCGCGGGAGCTCGGCATGTACCGTCAGAACTACTGCGGATGCCGCTTCTCCGCCGCTGAGGCGGCGCTCGACCGTGCGCGCCTGCGCGATGAGCGCAGGGCGGCGAAGGGCGCGGCCCGCGCGTAGCGCGCTGCACGCCGTGCCGCCCGGACGCCGTCACGCGGCCCCTCGCCGAAGCCCTGCAATCCATGCTTTTGCGTGCAGACCGCCCGCGCCGCCGGTCCCGTCCCGCCCGCGCGCTATCATGGGGCGCTGTGAGAGTGAAGTTTCCCGTACGAGGAGCGCATATGCGTACCGACGATTTCGATTACAACCTGCCCGACGAGTTGATCGCCCAGGCGCCCGCCGAACCCCGCGATTCGTGCCGCCTGCTCGTGCTCCATCGCGGCGACGGCTCCATCGACCACCGCATCTTCCGCGATATCATCGATTACCTGGAGCCGGGCGACGTGCTGGTCGCGAACAAGACCCGCGTCATGCCGGCGCGCCTGATCGGCAGGAAGCCGACGGGCGGCACGTCGGAGACCCTGCTGCTGAATCGCCGCGAGGACGTCGATCCGATGGGGGCCGTGTGGGAGTGCCTGGTGAACCCGGGCAAGCGCCTGAAGCCCGGTGCCGAGATCGAGTACCGCGCCGGCGGCGCCCTGGCGCCCGAGGGGGCTCCGGTCGTGTTGCGCGCGACCATCCTCGAGTTCGTCGACGATAGCCGCGGCGGGCGCCTGGTGCGCTTCGAGCCGGTCGGGGAGAACGCCGACGGCTCCTTGCGCACGCTCGACGAGGCGATCCACGCTGCGGGCCATGTTCCGCTGCCGCCCTATATCACCGATTACGAGGGCGATCCCGAGAAGTACCAGACCGTCTACGCCATGGAGGAGGAGCATAGCGCCGCGGCTCCCACCGCGGGCCTGCACTTCACGCCCGAGCTCATCGAGCGCATCGAGGAGAAGGGCGTGCGCTTCGAGACCGTCGAGCTCGAGGTCGGCATCGACACCTTCCGCCTGGTGGAGGAGGACGACCCCACCGAGCACGTCATGCATACCGAGCGCTACCACGTGCCGGCGGAGGCCGTCGAGGCGGTCCGCGCCGCGAAGGCGGCGGGGCATCGCGTGATCGCCGTCGGCACGACCGCCGTGCGCTCGCTGGAGAGCTCGTGGGAGGCCGACGTCCCGGCCGCCGACCCCGCGGTGTGCGCGCGTCGTTTCGAGGGCGCGCCCGATTCCGCCGCCGTGTGCGGCCGCGGCGACATCGCCGTGCGCGAGGACGCGACCACCAACCTCTACCTCATGCCCGGCTCCACGTTCCATGTGGTCGATGCGATGATCACCAATTTCCACGTGCCGCGCTCGACGCTCATGATGCTCGTCTCGGCGTTCGCGACGCGCGAGCAGATCATGGCTGCCTACGAGGCGGCGGTGGAGGAGCGGTACCGCTTCTTCAGCTTCGGCGACGCGATGCTCATCGAATAGGAGTCCCGCAGGACGATACCGTGCAATGGGGGCGCCGGCATCCGCAAGGGTGCCGGCGCCCCGTTCCATGGGAGGCGCGCGCCGAGGACTGCCCGGGTGCGCCTTCAGGGGCGCGCCGTCGGGGACGCACCCTCTGGGTGCGCGGCGCTGGCCCGGGCATGCCAAAGGGGACGTACCCTCTTGGCATGTCCGGGCCCTTTGCGTCGCGCCGTCAGCGTGCGTCTGCCTAGCGCTTCTTGCCCCGGATCTCGTCCAGGAACTCATGAGAGGGCTCGAGCAGCACCTCGAGGACGATCCAGGCCACGGCGAAGGCTATGGTGGCGGGCAGGGAGCGGCTCATCTCGAAGACCACGTCGAGGGCGAACCAGAAGAGCACGCCCACGACGATCGAGATGGGGAAGTAGTTGCGCCTGCAGAACGCCGCGAAGCCGTCCTTCTCCGCGCGGTCCGCCGAACCCTTCTTGATGTCGCCCACCATGTACTCGGCGAGCTCTTGGTCGGAAGCCAGGTGATGCTTGCGCATGAGGTAGCTCATGCGCACGATGACCGCGGCGAGCGCGACGAGGAGCAGGATGTAGATGACGAGGCCGAGGTCGTTATCGTGCGGCGTGGTGTCCAGCAGCCTCTCTATGGGGAAGAACAGCGCGGCGATGCCCGCGAGCACGATCCAGAGCACCTTGAGCTCTCGTCGATCGGCTGAGACCCGCTTGGCCACCTCGATGCCTCCGGCTGACGCGAGGTCCTCGAGGCCCGTGTCGAAGATCCCCGCCAGCAGCGCGAGCGATTGGATATCGGGGAGGGTCTTGCCGTTCTCCCACGAGGAGATGGTCTGGCGCGAGACGTGGCACGCCTGGGCGAGCTCGTCTTGGGACATGCCGAGCGCCTCGCGGTGCTCGCGGATGCGCGAGCCGATGGACACCGATCCGCTCATGGCTCCTCCTTCGGTCGCGGATGCTTCTGATCTCGCATCAAAGTGTATGTGTTCGCACGCGCGGCGTCTGTCAAAAGGCTCTTACATGGGGCGATTTAGGCTGCGTGGCGACGCGCGTGCGGCCCGGAAGAAGGCCGCACGCGCGCATGCCCTGCTTGTCGGGGCACGGCCCTTCCGTTTGCCGCTCGAATCTTGCCGTTCGCGGGAGCTTGGCGCTGTCGGTATAGCGGTCCCATGCTGCGGGGACAATCAGGTTGACACAGAAATCGTCGCTCCGAAACCAAGCGACCGTCAAAGGAGGCGAGTCCAATGAACAGCGAAGAGATATCAGCTTTTGGGCCCGTCGCCTGCGAGACCGAGGTCTTGTAACATCTGGGGCGAGCGGACTCGCCCAACGTTTCCCGACGAGCATCGGATGAGGCCGTTGATAGAAACGCGGACGGGCCCACAAGTTGATCCGGTCGTACCACTTCGATTCGGGTTCAAGGTGATTCCAAAGTTCTGATATGCAGGCGGGGCGGAAGCCCCGCCTTTCTTATGCCGAAGCCCGGCTTCGCCTCTCAAAAAGGGGACAGGCACTTTTTTGAGGCCTGGGACTGTGGAGGGCCGGGTCGCTTCCGTCTCCGATTATGAATGGGGAGCGCCAATCGGGGGGGGGTACTCGTGCTGCAAATCTTCCAGTTGGGGGCGCAACCGTTCCGCAAGCTCAGACGAGGTCTTGGCCCGCGTCTGCTCAATTTGGTGCCTGTCCCCTTTTTGAGCGGGGGCTAAGGCGGGCGGTTCGTCGGTCCGGCTTGTTTCGTTTTGGCGGGCCGGGTGCTGCATCGCGGTGCAGCACCCGGCCTTGCGTATAATGGTGGGCATTCGACTGAACGTGCCCCGCGCCCGCGGCCCTTGGGGCCCCGTGGCGCGCGGCGTGCAGAAAGGAGCGCCCATGGCCTTGAGCCGGGAAGACGTCCGCGGCATCGCGGACTATGCTCGCATAGCGCTCGCGGACGACGAGCTCGCAGAGATGACCGATTATCTGAACGACGCGGTGCGGATGCTGGATCCGGTGCTCGCCTACGACGTGCCCGACGTCGAGCCCACGTTCCATCCCATCGGCGACCTTGCGAACGTGATGCGTGCGGACGTGGAGGAGGGGGAACGCTCCCTCGACCTTCCCCATGCGCTCGGCAACGCGGCGTCGGTGCGCGAGCGCTATTTCCGCGTCCCTTCGATCCTGGGAGAGGAGGGCGATCGGTAGTGGCTACCTTCCTCGACTCTCTCACGGCGTCCCGTATCGCCGCCGGCGTCGCCGCCGGGGACTTCACCGCCCGCGAGGTCGCCGAGGCCTCGCTCGACGCCATCGCGGCGCGCGAGCCGCAGGTCCAAGCGTTTTTGCAGGTGACTTCCGAGCTCGCGCTCGCCGCCGCGGACGCGGTGGACTCCGCGCGCGCCGCGGGCGCCCCGCTTGGGGCCCTGGCGGGCGTCCCGCTCGCCATCAAGGACAACATGAACCTCGTCGGCACGCGCACCACCTGCGCCTCCCGCATGCTCGAGGGTTACGAGTCCCCCTACACCGCCACATGCGTGCAGCGCATGCTCGACGCGGGCTGCATCCCCATGGGCAAGGTCAACATGGACGAGTTCGCGTTCGGCTCCTCCACGGACAGCTCCGCCTTCCATCCGACCAACAACCCGTGGGACCTCGAGCGCGTCCCCGGAGGGTCCTCGGGCGGATCGGCCGCCGCGGTCGCTGCGGGCGAGGTCGCGCTCTCGCTCGGTTCCGATACGGGCGGATCGATCCGCCAGCCGGCCGCGCTCTGCGGCGTCGTGGGCATGAAGCCCACGTACGGCGCGGTCTCGCGCTACGGCGTCGTCGCCTTCGGCAGCTCGCTCGACCAGGTCGGGCCCTTCGGCCGCACCGTCGAGGACGTCGCCTTGGCCATGCAGGCGCTCACCGCCGCCGGTCGCGATCCGCAGGACGGCACGAGCCAGGACTGCGCGCAGGATTTCCTCGCCCATCTCGACGACTCGATCGAGGGCCGTCGCGTGGGCATCGTCCCCGCGCTCATGGAGGCCGAGGGCCTGACGCCCGAGGTGCGCGCCGCCGTGGAGTCCGCTGCCCGCGCCCTTGCCGACCAGGGCGCCGAGCTCGTCGAGGTCGATCTGCCGCACCTCGATGCCGCCATCGCCGCGTATTACGTGATCGGTCCCGCCGAGGCGTTCTCCAACCTCGCGCGCTTCGACGGCATCCGCTACGGCTACCAGGAGCCCGGCTGCTCCAACCTCGCCGCCCAGAGCGCGAGGAGCCGTGCGCACGGTTTCGGCGCGGAGGCCAAGCGCCGCCAGATGCTCGGCGCCTACCTGCTCTCGAGCGGCGTGTACGACACGTACTACTATGCGGCGCAGAAGGCGCGCACCCTCATCACGGCCGATTACGCATCCGCCTACGAGAAGGTCGACGCCATCCTCATGCCCGCCTGCCCGCGCACCGCGTTCAAGCACGGCGAGATCTCCGACCCGACGCAGATGTACCTGTCCGACCTGTACACCATCTCGATCAACATCGCGGGCAATGGCGGCATCTCCGTTCCGCTCGGCCTCGGGGCCGATTCCGGCCTGCCCGTGGCGGCGCAGCTGGTGGGTCCGGCGTTCGCCGACCGCGACCTTTTGACGTTCGCCCGCGCCCTGGAGCGCGGCCATGCCGGAGGGGCGGCCGATGCGCTCGCGGGCGCCGTCGCGCCCGCCTTCGCAGGGAAGGGAGGTGAGCTCGCATGAGGGAGCTCGCAGAGGTCCTGAAGGACTGGGAGGCCGTTATCGGCCTGGAGATCCACACCGAGCTCACCGCGCTCGACACTAAGATGTTCTGCGGCTGCAAGCTCAGCCACGATGACGAGCCCAACGCCAACGTGTGCCCGGTGTGCTTGGGTCTGCCCGGCGCCCTGCCGGTTCCCAACAAGCACGCCATCGAGAGCATCGTGAAGGCCGGCATCGCCACGAACTGCCAGATCCAGAAGCGCTCCATGTTCTACCGGAAGCACTATTTCTATCCGGACATGGCGAAGAACTTCCAGACCACCCAGGGCCCCGTCGCCTTCGCCATGCACGGTCGCCTCGACCTCGAGGTCACCGGCCGCGGCGCCGCCGAGCGCCCCGCGTGCGCGTTCGGCGCGGCGGAGGCGGAGAGCCTCGCCTCGGCGAGCGCCAACGCCGAGGGCCTCTCGACCGCCATGAACAAGCAGATGGCCGAGGGCCGCGCGGCGGTCGGCGCGCTTTCCGCCATGAGCGGCTACGACACGGCCGGCCTCGCCGTGCCGGAGCTCCACGAGGACGGCAGCTACACCGTGCCCATCCGCATCCTGCGCATCCACATGGAGGAGGACGCCGCCAAGATGGTGCACGTGGGAGGCGAGGAGGGCCGCATCGGCGGCGCGGCGGAGAGCCTCGTGGACTACAACCGCTGCGGCACGCCGCTCATCGAGCTCGTCACCGAGCCCGACCTGCGCACGCCCGAGGAGGCACGCCTCTTCATGGAGAAGCTCCGCCGCATCTTCCTCACGCTCGGCATCTCCGACTGCTCGATGGAGCACGGTTCCATGCGCTGCGACGGCAACGTCAGCCTGCGCCGCCGCGGCGAGACGAGCCTCGGCACCAAGACGGAGCTCAAGAACCTCAACAGCTTCAAGGCGCTGCACGACGGCTTGGCCTACGAGATCTGCCGCCAGGCCGAGGTCCTCGAGGAGGGCGGCACCATCTACCAGGAGACGCGCCATTGGGAGCCGAGCCGCAAGCGCACCCAGGTGATGCGCGTCAAGGAGACGGCCGACGACTACCGCCTGTTCCCCGATCCCGACCTGGCCCCGTTCGACCTCACGGACGAGTTCATCGAGCGCTGCCGGGCCGAGATCCCCGAGCTGCCCGATGCGAAGCGCGATCGCTTCGAGGCCGATTTCGGCATCAAACGGGCCGACGCCGAGCAGCTCGCCGGCGATCCCGACATGGCGGCGTTCTTCGAGCGCGCTGCCGCAGGCCGCTCCGGCAAGGAGGCGCAGACGGTCGCGAACCTCATCGTCAACGAGCTCACGGGCTTCCTCAAGGCGTCGGGCGCCGACCTCGCCGCAAGCGGGATTACGCCGGCGCAGGTGGCGTCGCTCGCCAAGCTGCTCGCCTCCGACGCCATCTCGAGCAACCAGGCCCACGAGGTCTTCGAGGCCATGGCCGAGACGGGCGAGGACCCGGAGGCGATCGTGGACGCCCGCGGCATGCGCCAGGTGAGCGATGCCGGCGCCCTGCAGCCGATCGTCGACGAGGTGCTCGCCAACTGCCCCGATCAGGCCCAGCAGTACCGCGACGGCAACCAGAAGGTCATCGGTTTTTTGGTGGGCCAGTGCATGAAGGCGAGCCGGGGCACGGGCAACCCCAAGCTCTTCAACGAGCTGCTGCGCGCGAGCCTGTCGTAAGGCGGCGGCCGTGGCGAGGCGGTCGTTGTCGCCGCCGTGCGCGCGGGACACACATGAGCAGGAGGGCGCCCCGCCGCGTGCGGGGCGCCCTCCTTTCGCGTTGCTCCAACATGCCGCATGCGGTGCGTCGGGGTCGGCCTTTGCTGCTGCGCGCTTCCCGTTCCGTCTCGGGACAGCGCCCTATGCGACCCTTCGGATGAGGACGAAGGGGGTGAGCTCGCGCGACTGCCCGGCAGGGTTGTCGGCGATGAGGCCGCGCAGCTCCTCGTCGTTCGCCTTTATCGTTCCGCTCTTGCCGAGAATCTCGACGTTGAGATCGTTGGCGTCGACGATCATCGTGGTGACGCCGCATGCGCGTTCGATTTCGTCACACACCGCGCTCGGTTCGCTGGGTATGCGGATGCCGTACTCGCCGTATTCGGCGAACTCGTGATCGTAGAAGCCGTCGAGTCCGGAGACCTCGCTGCCCACGATCTTGTAGAAGACGCCTCGCTTTCCGACGAGCTTGCCCAACCCTGCCGCGATGGCTGCGAACAGGACGCGCGGGGCACCGACTTCGTCGATGGCGAACTGCATCTTGTAGGGACAGTTGACGCCGATGCCTGCCGAGGACGTCGAGGCGAACGGGGAGAGCAGCCGGGCGAGCCTCCCGATGCGCATGTCCTCTTTGCGCACGATCCTGCCTTGGCACAGGGCGATGATCTTCTCGCTGGAGGAGAGCAGGTCGCCCGGCTGCCAATGAGGGAGGACGTATGTGCGCACGAGGTCCACGTAGTCTTCCCCTATGTTCACGAAATGGGTTTTGATGGCGTAACGCGCATAGGTCGCTCCGTCGACGGTGATGTAGAGATTCTTACCTTCGTTTGCCTGCATGATGATCCTTACTGATTGATGGTGCTGCGGTTAGGGGAGGGCTGGTCGCACGAGCGCCGCCGCGGGAGGGGTGCGGCGCACGCGCCGCACCGTGTTCTTC
>DBFEBE010000030.1:0-3360 GCA_048318985.1 Collinsella sp. | reverse complement strand
GTTGTTGCCGAGGTCGGCCGCGGCCATGAGCTCCTTGCCGATCTTGTTCTCGCTCTCAGACCAGTTGCCCTGGCGGCCGTGCGACTCGCTGCGGTTGCGGACCGTGGCGGTGAACTTGCCCAGGCGCTCGGAGATCTTCTTGTTGGTCTCGAGGTCGCAGCGGCCGAGGAACAGCGTCGTGTCGCAGTTGCCCTCGATGATGTCGGCGTTGTCCTTGTACATTTTCTTGAGCTGCGTGACCGATTGCAGGATGGCCGTGATGTAGATCCAGCGCGAGCGCAGGGTCGCGATCTTGACGTCGAGGTCGGGGATGCGGCCGATGTTGGCGAGCTCGTCGAGGATGCAGTTGATCGGGATCTTGCAGTGCGAGCCGGGGTTCCTGTCGGCGATGGCCGTGTTGACGTCGAACAGCTGGTAGAGCAGCATCGCCAGGATGAAGTTGAACGTCTTGTCGGTGTCGGACATGACCAGGAAGAACGCCGTGCGCTCCTCGCCGATCATCTCCAGCTCCAGCTCGTCCTCGCTGAAGAACTCGCGGACCGCCGAGACGGCGAACGGCGCCAGGCGGACGTTGCACGACGCGATGACCGAGGCCTCGGTCTCCGGCGAGCCGGAGGTGGACTTGAAGCCCTTGTACTGCTTGATGACGAAGTACTCCTCGGAGGCCTGCGCGGCGGCCTCGTCGCCGCCGTGGTTGGCGACGATCCACTCCTCGAAGCCCTGGAAGCCGTCCTCGGCGGTCGTGCCGAGCATGATGATGTCCAGCGGCGTCTTGGTCTGGCTGGGGTTGTCCTTGCCGGCGAGCTGGAGCAGGTCGAGCATCTGCGGGAACGTCTGGTACTGCGGCTGGTCGGCGTAGAAGTAGAAGAGGTATCCCATGAGCGCCATGTAGAGCTGGCGCTCGGCCTTGACGAAGAAGTCCTCCTTCTCGGCCTCGGCGTTGCCCGACGTGTTCTCCACCAGCAGGTTGACGATCTGCATGATCGAGGTGGAGTCCTGGAGGTAGAGCAGCGGGTTGTAGTGCATCGATTGGTTGATCTGGTCGGGCTTGGTGTTGACGACCTTGAGCTTGTAGCCGTGGCGAAGGAAGAAGTTGCCGTACTGCTTGAGCGTGTCGCCCTTGGGGTCGGTCGTCACGATCGAGCTGTTGAGCTGGAGCAGGTTGGGGCCGACGAAGTTGAAGGTCTTGCCCGATCCGGAGCCTCCGAGCACGTAGACGTGCTTGTTGCGCTCGAGCGCCGGGTCCGGGATCTTCGACATCTGGAGTTCGGCGCGCTCGGACAGGATGATGTTGTCGTCCTCGATCTTCTCGACGTAGTCGGGCTTGGGGTTGGCGACCTTGTTCGTCATGCCGAGCTTGGCCTTGATGAAGTCCTTCGGGTTGTTGCGGGCGAAGCGCAGCGCGTCGCGGGTGCGCTGCGGGATGCGGATGGGAACGCGCTTCACGGTCGAGGTGTGCGCGAACTGCTGCATCTCGTCGTCTCGCGCCCAGCGCTGGTTGCCGTACTCCTCGCCGCGCAGCTTCTTCTGCTCCTCGCGCTCGCCGGTCCAGTCGTATTTGGTCATGGCCACCAGCGCGATGGCGCCGAAGGCCAGGAAGAAGAACGGCATCGTGCGGGAGTCGAGGTAGAACGGGTCTTGCAGGATCACGGCCCACTCGGCGACGGTGTGGTTGGAGCCGACGGTGAGCGGGTTGTCGATGAACCAGGCGGCGATGCGGTTGAACATCCAGCCGCACAGCGTGCCGCCGAGGATGAGATAAAGGAATCCCCTGAGGGTGCGCATTGGCCTACTCCTCTTCCGCGGCGCTGTCGAGCACGCGGTCCGCGATGGCCCCCTGCTCGGAGCGGGCGGGCGGGAACATGGCGAGGAAACCGTCGAGCTCGGCGATGGGGTAGGACCAGCGCGACCCCGCGAGCTTCGTGTAGTTGTAGTCCATGTGGGACATCGCGCGGTCGAGGTAGCTTTCCTCGCCGTCTACGAACCTGTTGCCCTTGATGGCGCCCGCGAGCGCCGCGCATCCGCGCGGGTCGGTCGGGGCGGTGCGGGCGCACAGCAGGACCTCGTGGACGTCGAGCGGGTTGACGCGGAAGCCGTCATGGCCCTCGCCGCCGTCGCGGATGGATGCGAGCTCGCCGTCGAGCACGCAGTACCCGATGACGCAGGCGAGCAGGCGGCGCTCCGCCCGCTCGAGGTATTCCCTCGTGTAGCCGTACTCGCGGGCCGTCTCGGGGAACGCGCTGCGGGAGACGGCCAGGGTCTCAAGGTCGATCATCGGTGCATCCCCTCGTTGCGCGCGGGCATGGAGGGCTGCATCTTGCTCTCGGCGATCTTCTTGGCCGCCTTCGTCTGTCCGACGGGGGACTCAGGCGAGGCGGCCCGGGAGTTTCCCAAGGCCTCGCTGAGCAGCGCGGCGTTTTTCTCGGCGGCCGCGGCCCGCTTCGGGTCGATCTTCTTCTTGTTCTCGGAGATGAAGCAGCCGCGGTCGATGGCGGCCTCGAGCACCATGCCGGGCGCGGCCGCGAACGCGGCCCCCTCGGCCTTCATCTCGTTGTAGAACTCCTTGGCTCCGTCCGAGCCGGTCTTCCAGAGCTCGGGTCCCTGGGTGGCGTCGACTTCGGCGCTGGCGACGGGGCGGCCGTTGCGGGTGCATTCGAAGGAGGCCTTGTTCTCGTCGTCCGGGTCGAGGATCACGCGGTACTGCTCTCGGGAGTGGCCGCCGGCCGACCCGACCCAGCTGTTGCGGCCGTCGCCGGTGCGCTCGAACTCCCAGTTGATGCCGTTGCGCTTGAAGGCGCGGGGATAGCGGTTCTGGTCGTCGCGCTCGATGCCGCGCGCGCACTCCTCGAGCTCCTTGCGGTCCATGCCGAAGGACTCGACGCCGATGTTGATGAGCGCCTGGGTCATGATGTCCATGTCCCGGCCCTGGATGCCGATGGAGACCGCGGGACTTCCGTCCATGGGGTTGACGGTGTCGAATACGGAGAACTTCACTCCGTGGTTCATGAGTTCGCGCTTGAGCTTCTGGATGTCCTCGCGATTGTCGGCGACCGCCCCGGGGAAGACCATGGCCTCGCGGTACTGGTCCGGGTTCTGGGCGCGCACGGTCTCGGCGGAGACGATGCCCTTCTCGCCGTGGCCGTCGACCATGTTCGCGGCCCCGTGCGTGAGGGCGCGGGCGAATCTCGCCGGTATGCGGTCGTTCCTGTTGCCGGCCGCGCGGGCTCGCCGCGCCTGGGCCAGGCCCTCGAGCAGGTACTTGATGATTTCTGAGGCTGATTGCACGGCTGCCGTGCCGGTCCTGAACGCGAGCTGTACCGCCTCGTCTTCTGCTGCCATTTCTTCTGACCCCTTCTGTAG
>DBFEBE010000029.1:0-20886 GCA_048318985.1 Collinsella sp. | reverse complement strand
GAGGGGCGCGCCTCGTCCTTGGGCTGGCCGTGCTGGTCGAGCATCGCACGAACGCGGCCATAGCTCATGCCGGCGACGATGGTGTCGCCCACTCGAAGGGTGCCGCGCGTCACCAGGACGGTGGCGACGGGGCCGCGACCGCGGTCGAGCTTGGCCTCGATGATGTTGCCCGAAGCGAACGTATCGGGATTGGCCTTGAGCTCGAGGACGTCGGCTTGGAGCAGGATGGTCTCGAGAAGCTCGTCGATGCCGATGTGCTGCTTGGCGGACACGTTCACGAACATGTTCTGGCCGCCCCACTCCTCGGGGATGATGCCGTACTCGGTGAGCATCTGGCGCACGCGGTCGGGATTGGCCTCGGGCTTATCGCACTTGTTGACGGCGACGATGATGGGCACGCCGGCAGCCTTGGAGTGGTTGATGGCCTCGATGGTCTGCGGCATGACGCCGTCGTCGGCAGCGACGACCAGCACGACGACGTCGGTGATCTTGGCGCCGCGGGCACGCATGGCTGTGAAGGCCTCGTGGCCCGGGGTATCGACGAAGGTGATCTGGCGGCCGTTGATCGTGACCTCGGAGGCGCCGATGTGCTGCGTGATGCCGCCGGCCTCGCCGCTCCACACGTTGGTGTGGCGGATGGCGTCGAGCAGGGTCGTTTTACCGTGGTCGACGTGGCCCATGACGGTGACCACGGGCGGACGGGACTTGAGGTCTGCCGGATCGTCGTAGAAGCTGAAGGAGTTCTCCTCCTCCGCCGTGACGATGCGGACCTTGCGGCCCAGGTCGTCGGCGACGAGCTCGACGAGGTCGTTGCTCATGGTCTGGGTCATGGTGAGCGGGGTGCCCAGCAGGAACAGGCGCTTGATGATGTCGTTGGCGGAGACGTCGAGGGCCTCGGCGAGCTCTGCCACGGTCACGCCCTCGGAGACCTTGACGGCGTCGAGGTCCTCGGGGTTGATGCCCTGGGCCAGCGCCTCCTCGATCTTGCGCTCCTCGGCGGCAGCGGCGGCCTCGGCCTGGCGCTTCTCCTTGCGCTTCTTGCGGCGGCCGGAGGACTCGCGGGAGGCCTCCTCGACGGCGGCGCGGGCCTCCTCGAGGACCTTCTCGCGGCTGTACTCCTCGGCCTCGCGAGCCATGCGGGTGTAGCGGTCACCGGTCTCCTCGTGGGCGCCGCGGCGCTTCTTGCCGCCACGGGACGCCTTGTCGGGATTGGGGACGTCCATGCCGGCGGGGACCACGGGCGCGGCGTTGGAGCGACGGGTGCGCGAGGGCGCATCGGAAGACGTGCGCTCGGCGCGGCCGCGACCGCGGCCGCGATCGGACCCGCGGCGGCTGTCGGCGGACTCCGCGCGGCGCTTGGACTCCTCCTCCTTCTTCTCCTTCAGCACGACCTCCTGGGCCGCGATCTGGTCGAGCAGGGAGCGGAAGCGCGAACCCGAATCGGACGCGGGGACGGCGCGACGCTTGGCCTCGAGCTCCGCCTCGCGGGCCTCGGCGGCAGCCTTCTCGCGGGCGGCGCGCTCGGCCTCCTCGCGGGCGGCGCGGGCGGCCTCCTCGGCAGCCTGGGCGGCCATGGAGAGACGACGCTCCTCCTCGCGGCGGGCCTCGGCAGCGATGCGCTCGGCCTCGGCTGCGGCGCGGGCCTCGGCGGCCTCCTTCTCGGCAGCCTCCTCCTCGGCACGGCGTGCGGCCTCGACAGCCGCGGCGCGCGCCTCGATCACGGGAGCGAGCTGCTTCTTGACCATCGCGACATATGCGTCCTCGAGCGCGGAGGATGCGGACTTCGCGGGGATCTTCATCTCCGCGAGGTGGTCCAGCAGCTCCTTGGAGGACAAACCAAATTCCTTGGCCAGGGTCGAAACGCGAACTTTCGCCATGGGCCATTCACCTACCTCTCGGGCGCGCGGCGCCCCAAATCAACGATCGAAACGGCTACGGGCGCGCGACATGCGAGACGCCGTCGCGCGCGCCGTGCGCTAGATCAGGTCCTCAGCGTCGTCGAAGGCGTCCGCGCCCCCGTCGAACGCGTCGCCCTCATCATGCAGGCCGCAGAAACGAGAGCCGGGTCGGGCCTGGTTGCGGCACGCGACGCCCTCGGCGTCCACATGGGAGCAACGGCGCGGCTCGTCGTCCGCGAGCAGGTCCTCCGCAGGCGGCTCGACGACGGGAACGCTGCGCAGGATGTCGGCGGCCAGCGACTCGGACTTGATATCGATGTGCCAGCCGGTCAGGCGGGCGGCGAGGCGGGCGTTCTGGCCCTCCTTGCCGATCGCGAGGGAGAGCTGGTCGTCCGGAACGATGACGCCGGCGTAGTTCTTGTCCTCGTCGATCAGGACGCGCGTGACCTTCGCCGGGGACAGGGCGTTGGCGACATAGGCCGCGGGGTCCTCATCCCACAGGATGACGTCGACGCGCTCGCCGCGCAGCTCGCCCACGACGGTGCGCACGCGGCTGCCCTTGGGGCCGACGCAGGCGCCGACCGGGTCGAGGCGGTCGTCGAGCGAGTGGACGGCGACCTTGGAGCGCTGGCCGGGCTCGCGGGCGATCGACTTGACCTCGACGGTGCCCTCGTAGATCTCGGGGACCTCGAGCTCGAAGAGGCGCTTGATGAGCGCAGGATGCGTACGGGAGATGACGATGGGCGGACGCGAGTGCTCGCCGCGCACCGGGGGAAGCGTGGAGTTGGGGTCGCGCACGTCGATGATGACGGCCTTCAGGCGCTGGTTGTGCATGTAGCGCTCGCCCTGCGGGCGCTCGTTGCGCTCGTTGTCGTAGCGGCGCTGATCGAAGTGCGGCAGCTCGGCCTCGACGCCCTCGCGGATCTTGACGATCGTGAAGTCGGGCGTGGACTGGAGCACGGTGCCGGTGATGATGTCGCCGATGCGGCCGGAGAACTCCTCGTAGATCTGCTCGCGGGCGGAGTTGCGGACGATGGCGTTGATCTCGGCCTTGGCGTGCTGCGCGGCGATGCGGGAGGTGTCCTTCGGGGTGACGTCGGTCTCCTCCCACTCCGTGTAGTTGCCCTCCTCGTCCATGGAGTCGTCGATCGGCGTGAGCTTGTAGACGTAGATCTTGCCGGTGGCGCGGTCGATGGTGACCTTCGCGCCCCAATCGAGATGCAGGATCTCGGCATAGCTCTTGGCGAGCGACTGCTCGAGGCGGTCGATCAGGTAGAGCTGGTCGATGTGCTTCTCCTGGCAGAGCGCCATCAGCGCATCCATCATGTCAGATGCCATTACTTATCACCCTTTCCGCCCTTGAAGTCGATGACCGGCTTCAAAGTGCACTTCTTGACGTCCTCATATGAGATGGTGGCGGGCTCGGCGCCCTCGGCCTCGATGGTCACCGCTTGCTCGTCGGCTGCGGCGAGCGTGCCCTTGAAGCGACGCTGGCCCTCCGTCGCCGTCGTGGTGAGCTCGACCGGCTCGCCCACGAAGCGAATGAAGTCGGACGGACGGCGGAGCGGGCGGGCAAGACCGGGGCTCGAGACCTCGAGGGTATAGGAACCCGCAAAGGGATCCAGGCCCTCCACGACATCGCTCACCCACGCGTTGTTGGCCGTGACCTCGTCGAGCGTGATGGCCTCACCGTCCAGGCGGTCGATACGCACGCGCACGCAGGGCGCCTTGGTGGCACCGACGACCTCGACGTCGACGATATCGACGCCATGGGCCTCGGAAACCTGCTCGAGCGCGTCGATGACCTGCTGCTCCAGCTTGCTCTTGACCATGAACACCTCCCCAAACAAGAAAGGAAGCGCAGGCAAGCCCGCACTCCCTTCACGTTACAACTTCAATTGCATACCTACTCTAGCACATCCGCAGGTACAAGGCCAGATTCGTCCGCCATCGACCGTCCCGCCCATCAATCGCGTATACAGATTCTCCATAATTACCGCGTATCGACCGATGTTGCCGTTTACGATGAATGAGTGTACGCACATCCTACAATGAACCCATAGAGCGACATCCATACGTTCTCGATGCTCTCTGTCGCATCATAAAGAGATGCCAGAGAAATGACCGACTTCTCGCAGAAGGGATAGAGATGAATCGAGCGTTCGCGCCGCTCACGCTGGCCGTCCTGGCCCCCATCGCAATGCTCTCCTTTGGCATCCCTCTGTCCTGCAAGCACGAGCCGAACGGGAGAAATGAAGAGGCGGGGCCCGGGGCCCTCTATTCAGCCGAGGGAACCATACGCGAAAAGCGAGATACCCTTGATGGCCATTGCGTTATGAACATCGAGCTTTCGGACGACATCGCGCCCAGTGATGGGCAAGAAGATACGGTGACGGTCGCATTTTCGTACCGCTACGCTGGTTCCGAGGCGCTTAGCGAGCTGAAAGCCGGCGACCTGGTCGCATTTACCTACCTTCCGACCCCCAATGATGCTGGAGAGCTCGCAGGGATGAGAGTTTCGCTCAAGGAACCGCCTCAAGTATAAGCAGCATTCATCGCGTTCAGCCCCTCTTCTACCTTCCAAGCCTTCCGCAGGGCCGCGCAACGCAAAGGGAGGTCCGACCTCGCATCGGACCTCCCTTTCAACTCGTACAAAGATACCTGCAAAAAACGCTTCGCTACTTCGCGACGATGTTCACCAGCTTGCCCGGGACGTAGATGACCTTCATCACGTTCTTGCCCTCGAGCCACTTGGCGACCGCGGTCTTGGCGGCAGCCTCGACATCCGCCTGATCGGCGCCCGCAGCGACCTCGATACGGGCGCGCACCTTGCCGAGCACCTGGACGGCGATCTCGACGGTGTCCGACGCGGCCTCGGAGAGGTCGAAATCGGGCCAGCTCGCCGTGAAGGCGTTTCCCTCGCGATGCAAGGCGGCATGCCACAGCTCGTCGGCCATGAAGGGGCAGATGGGCGCCATGACGCTCACGATATCCGTCGCCACCTGCGCGGACAACGCGGCATCGAGCTCCTCGCCGGAGTTGAGGTACGCGCTCGCGGCGTTGACGAGCTCCATGATCGCGGAAATTGCGGTGTTGAACTGGCCGCGGTCGAAGTCCTCCGTGCACTTCGCGAGCGTGCGGTGCCGCTCGCGGTACAGCGCGAGCGCGGCCTTTCCGAGAGTCCCCTTGTCAAGCGTTGCCTGCGCATCGCCGGCGAACGCAAGCTGCCACACGATGCGCCACGCGCGCTTGATGAAGCGGTTGGCGCCCTCCACCGCGTTGGGATCCCAGTCGAAGTCCTTCTCCGGCGGGGCGATGAACAGGATCGCCAGGCGCATCGTGTCGGCACCGTAGGGCTCGATGACGGAACTGGGCGGGACGACGTTGCCCTTCGACTTGGACATGGTGTCGCCGTGCTCGTCTTTCACCATGCCCTGGCAGAGCAGGTTGGTGAAGGGCTCGTCGACGTCGAGCAGGCCCATGTCGCGCAGGGCCTTGGTGAAGAAACGGCTGTAGAGCAGGTGCAGGATCGCGTGCTCGATGCCACCGATGTAGTTGTCGACCGGCATCCAGCGGTTGGCCGTCTCGCGAGAGAACGGCAGCTCAGCGTTGTGCGGGTCGGTGTAGCGCAGGTAGTACCAGCTGGAGCACGTGAAGGTGTCCATGGTGTCCGTCTCGCGCCGCGCGGGAGCGCCGCACACCGGGCAGGTGGTCTCGTAGAACTCGCGGCACTCGGCGAGCGTCTCGCCGGCGGTGAGGTCGAGGTTCTCGGGCAGGGTCACGGGCAGCTGGTCCTCCGGCACCGGGACGATCCCGCAGTGCTCGCAATGGATGACCGGGATGGGGTTGCCCCAGTAGCGCTGGCGGGAGATGAGCCAGTCGCGAAGGCGGAACTGCACGGAGCGGCGACCGGTGCCGGCCTCCTCGAGGTCCGCGACGATGGCCGCCTCGCCCTCGGAGTGCTTGCCGCCGCGCATGCCGGTGTACTTGCCGGACTGCACGAGCGTGCCGTCCTGGGCATGCGCCTCGGCCCAGTCGACGGTCTCGGCATGATAGGTATCGATAGAGGCGCCGGAGGCCTCGAGCTCGGCGCGCTCCTCGTCGGTCAGGATGATCGGCACGATCGGCAGGTCGTACTTCTTGGCGAACTCGAAGTCGCGCTGGTCGCCGCACGGGACCGCCATGACGGCGCCGGTGCCGTAATCGGAAACGATGTAGTCCGCGACCCAGACGGGCACCTTCTGCCCGGAAACCGGGTTGAGCACGTAGCGGCCCGTGAACGCACCGTGCTTCTCGAGCGTGCCCTGAGCGCGCTCGACGGCAGAGATGTGCTTGGCGCCCTCGACGACCTCGCGCACGCCCGTCTCGTACTCGGTGCCCTCGACGAGATCCATGAGGCCCTTGTACTCGGGCGCGAGCAGGAAGAACGTATTGCCGAACAGCGTGTCGGCACGCGTGGTGAAGACGGTCAGCTTGCCCTCGTCGCCCGCGATGGGCTCCCCTTCGGCATCGCACAGCGTGAAGTCGACCTCCGCGCCCTCGGAGCGACCGATCCAGTTGGCCTGCATCTGCTTGACGCGCTCGGGCCAGCCGGGAAGCTTATCCAGGTCATCGAGGAGCTCCTGCGCGTACTCGGTGATCTTGATGTACCACTGCTCGAGGTCGCGCTTCTCAACGAGCGAGTCGCAACGCCAGCAACGGCCCTCGGTGACCTGCTCGTTGGCGAGAACGGTCTCGCACTTGGGGCACCAGTTGACCGGATTCTTCTTGCGGTAGACCAGGCCGCGCTCCATGAGCTTCTCGAAGATCCACTGGCCCCAGCGATAGTAATCGGGGCTGCAGGTCTTCACGAGACGGTCGAGGTCATACGAGAACCCCATGCGGCGCATGGTGGCTAGGGCCTGGTCCATGTTCTTGTACGTCCACGCGGCGGCCTGCGTGTTGTGCTTGATGGCTGCGTTCTCCGCAGGCAGGCCGAAGGCGTCGAAACCGATGGGATGCAGCACGTCGTAGCCGCGCATACGGGCCTGACGCGCCATCGCGTCGCCGATGGTGTAGTTGCGGGCATGGCCCATGTGCAGGTCGCCGGAAGGATACGGGAACATCTCGAGGACGTATTTCTTGGGCTTGGCGGAATCCGTGTCCACGGCGAAGAGATTCGCCTCGTCCCACGCCTCCATCCACTTGGTCTCGATCGCCTGGGCGTCGTAGGCCGGGATCTCCCCCGCCGTCGCGCTCGCGTGATCGTGCTCGCAGCAATCGCACATGGTTGGCTCCTATCGTTCAAGCGCCGGGGCCGCTCGGGGGCCGCCGCGCCGCGTCGGTAATGTTCAAGAGTTTAACAGGTCTGCAGCAAGCAAAACTGTTCGATCTCGCGCACCGCACGCTACGGCAAGTCCTTGGCAGATCTTTCAAACTCAAACCAAGGAATAATCGACCGCATGCACACCAATCCAACCCGGAATGCTCGCAATATGTGCTGTAAAATCCCCTTGCAGTTAATTGTTGCAGGTTTTATATATTTCGAAGCGCATTTCAAACTTCTTCGACCTGCGCCTT
Organism: Collinsella sp.; assembly: GCA_048318985.1. Classification (GTDB taxonomy): domain Bacteria; phylum Actinomycetota; class Coriobacteriia; order Coriobacteriales; family Coriobacteriaceae; genus Collinsella. Next base: position 13,429 of record DBFEBE010000029.1, on the reverse strand, counting down.
TTATTGATTGCATGGTCGATGTTATTGCTATTGTTTTATATCATTTTACTCTAAGAGATTTTTGCAGCACTAAAGAAGCGCGGCGGCACACAAACGCGGCGCATAATATGAAAGATTCGGGGCATAGCAATGCTCGCGGGCGTGAACGCGACGAGCAGCCGCGCTTGGCGCAGGAAGACCGAACGTTTTTTACATGCGGGCATTCGCCAGATTCGCACATGCATAATCTGCCAACACGGAATCAAACGATCTAACTACGAACTGCAACCACAGCAGTCGCCTCCGCTCTTGCGTCCTGAGAAGCACCTCCCTGCTCTCTGCAGAATCTTTTGCCCCGCGAAGCAAGGGGCGCGAGCGCCTGCCCAGCAATCTCCTCATGCGATCAGCAAGTTTTTCCAAGTACTCAAAACTCATTGCATCATCGGAGGTGATGGTGAAATGGGGCACATCGCGGATTGTGGCCATATCGTTCCTACGCCGAGAATCGAGCATCATCTTTTCCATTCCCGAATGCGTACTTGCCGGGTCGTAATCCACAAACACCATGCGCCGTTCGCCTTTGCGGCTCGTGGAACGTATCGCAATATCGGGATATCGAATCGAGTACCTTGGCTTGCCCCTGCGGTCGCTTCCATCAAATACGCGAACCATCTCGTTGAAGGAAGGGTCACCCAAATCAAAACCCCCGAGCCTCGCGGGCAGACAAAACATCATTCCCAACGCACATTCTTTTGGAGACCTTGCATGGTCGCGGACATGCCTTAGAGCCAAACGCGCCCGTTTGGCCCCCTTGAGGCCATCAGATCTATCCAAGTACCTCGCTATCGAGTTTTGGCTTGCGATTGCGTGACCACCTTCCGAACGGAACACGACGCCGCCCAGCGCAAAGGAATCAAACCGAAAGTCCGAGCAGACGCACATGCCAAAATAAATCGCCGCCAGCGTATCAACCGCCTGGCAGATCTGTAAAAAGGCGAGCTCCGGGCAGCATACCAGCATCTCTGCACCGTGGGCACGGCATGCTATGGGAATCAGACTGCCGGGCGGAATGTCCTGACTGCAACGATGCGGGCGAACCGCAGAACTTCGGCGGAGCGCGCCGTCGCCGATAACCAAAAAGTCAAGAGGACCCTCCAGTCCAATAGTCCACCGCAGCTCTTCCACCACCTGGGAATCTGGAGCATCGGACGATGCCGGGACATCAAGATACGGCGCATTGTTGCCCACACGTGGATCTCGGTGACTCAATAGCCAGTGAAGCGCAGAAAAATGAGAAAGCACATAGGTTTTCATCCGACCATCCCCCCATTGCCCGTGGATGATGTTCATTGTTTCCCAGTGATGCGGCAAAATTCCCTTGAAATAAAAGCAATGTTGCGAGGGTGCAATCCAACGATGCTGCATCCAGTTGCGACCTGCGGAAAGAAAACAATTGACCCGTCTTAGATATGTCACCATCGTTCTGTACATTTACTGCAAGGGATTTTTGCAACAAGTCGTATTAGGGCAAGGAAACTACAAGCAACCCCAGCGCGCAGCCAATTCGTGGAAATAGTGATACGCAAGCCCATTCGCCACATACGTCCTAATCCACGATCCATTATCGAAGTGGTCGTCCCTAAACTGATAACCCAAAATCGAAACTAGCTGGTGGTCGCTCAGGTTCGAAAGCTCCTTCTTGGATGCCTTTCTGAGCGCTATATCATCTTTTCCTATCGATTGATATACAACCCCGTAGTCAACGGGGACAAATCCTCCTCGGTAGGCCAAATCCAGCAAACCATTCAAGCTGTTTTCAAGGCCGTAGGGATCATCCTGCTGTGGGTCATAGAAGCTGAAGCTGGAGCACCACTCTCTCTTCCCTCCTGTCAACTCGATATCCTCGAGCACCCTGTGGATCTCCGCGAGCGCCTTACGTGAATAAGCGGCCTTCACATAGCGGATGGGATTTGCGCTCCCCGGCGCGTACAACCCCGAGACGCCCTTTCCGACATAGCGATCTCTAATACACTGATCGGCAACGCGCCCCACGAACTCCATACGATGAGCCGACTCGGCTTGACTGACCGAGCGAGCCGCACACATGCCCGAACCCGCCGGCAACCATGCCGCGATTTCATAGGCTTCAAGAACCATGCCGTCATAGACCGCCAGAGCAAGATGGATTCCCTTAATCTTACTTTTGTCCACACGCCAAAACCCTCGTGTTACCTCATACAACTCAAAATCGGACATTCCGTTTCGATAGAGCTGGTTGACCTTGACCAAGACCGCATCTTCGAGAAAATCCGACTCGGTCAGTTCTCCGTGATCAAACCTCGCATCGAGCTCCGAAACCTCTATCCGTCCATACAGGCTCGATTCATGACCCGCCTGCTTGTTCGTCAGATTCTTCAGTCCAAGTAAGTCAATTGCCGCCGCCTCGACTTTATATGCGGCCTTCTCATCAAGGCCGAAAGCCAAAATCTCGATGAGAGGTTGCCTGCCACGCGCTTGTATCTCGGCAATCTTGCGTGCCTTATCGCTTTCGGAACCGTCGTGCAAATGAGCGAATGCCCTATTGCCCTTCCCTTTGCCAACATAAAAGGGAACTTTAGTCACGGGATCAGAATATATATAGACGTAATACCCAAGTGCTTCGATGGTTTTTGGAGAAAACTTATCCACTCTGAACTCGATTCATTCGAAAAGCGGCGACCATGACCAGCGAACTACGACAAGCGTTTGCAGATAACAGCAACGACCAACGGGGAGATGACAGGCAGCTTTGAAACGCGGGCTGCACCCACGTTAATTTGGCAGAACGCCGTCAAACCAGCTTCACATTAGATACTGACAAATCCTTCGTACCCAAAATAGCAGGAAGCTCGCATACGGGTGCACGCGAGCCTCCTGAGCATTAGCCTGTAGGATGATTTAAAACCGTTTAGTTGTAGCTCACCGTCTGCTGCGAGTCCTTGACGACGACGTCGTGCGCGCCGCCCTCGACGATCGAGGTGGCGGAGACGAGCGTGAGGCGCGCCTTGTCCTGCAGCTCCTTGATGGAGAGCGCACCGCAGTTGCACATCGTGGACTTCACCTTGTACAGCGTGCCGTTGACTCCGTCCTTAAGCGAACCGGCGTACGGAACGTAGGAGTCGACGCCCTCGACGAAGGAGAGCTTCGCAGCGCCACCGAGGTCGTAGCGCTGCCAGTTGCGGGCACGGGCCGAACCCTCGCCCCAGTACTCCTTCATGTACTGGCCGTTGACGTTCACGCGGCTGGTCGGGCTTTCGTCGAAGCGGGCGAAGTAACGGCCAAGCATCATGAAGTCGGCACCCATGGCGAGGGCAAGCGTCATGTGGTAGTCGTACACGATGCCGCCATCGGAGCACACGGGAACGTAGACACCGGTCTCCTCGAAGTACTCGTCGCGGGCACGGCAGACGTCGATCAGCGCCGTGGCCTGACCGCGACCGATGCCCTTGGTCTCACGGGTGATGCAGATGGAGCCGCCGCCGATACCGACTTTGATGAAGTCGGCGCCGCAGTCGGCCAGGAAGCGGAAGCCCTCGGCATCGACGACGTTGCCCGCGCCGACCTTGACGGACTCGCCGTAGTTGGCGCGAATCCACTCGATGGTGCGCTTCTGCCACTCGGAGAAGCCCTCGGAGGAGTCGATGCAGAGCACGTCGGCACCGGCCTCGATGAGCAGCGGCACGCGTTCGGCGTAGTCGCGGGTATTGATGCCCGCGCCGACCATGTAGCGCTTGTTGGCATCGAGCAGCTCGTTGGGGTTGGTCTTATGGGAATCGTAGTCCTTGCGGAACACGATGCCGATCAGGTGGTCGTTATCGTCGACGACGGGAAGCGCGTTGAGCTTGTTGTCCCAGATGACATCGTTGGCGACCTTGAGAGTGATGTCCTTGTCGCCCACGATGAGCTGCTCGCGCGGGGTCATGAACTCGGAAACCTTCTTGGAGTGGTCGTCGCGGCTGGGGCGATAGTCACGGCTGGTGACGATGCCGAGCAGCTTGCCGCGCGGGGTGCCGTCATCGGTGACCGGCATGGTGGAGTGACCGGTGCGTTCCTTGAGGGCGATGACCTGCTCCATCGTCATGTCCGGGGTGAGGGTCGAATCGGACTCGACGAAACCGGCCTTGTGGTCCTTGACGGCCTTCACCATGGCGGCCTCGGACTCCGGGGTCTGGGAACCGTAGATGAACGCCATGCCGCCCTCGGTGGCAAGGGCGGTGCCCATGTTCACGCCGGAGACGGACTGCATGATCGCGGAGACCATCGGGATGTTGAGGGAGATGGCAGGCTCCTCGCCACGCTTGAAGCGAACGAGCGGCGTCTTCAGAGACACGTTGGCCGGGATGCACTCCGAAGAGGAGTAGCCCGGGACGAGCAGGTACTCGGAAAACGTATGGGACTCACCTGGGAAGAACGTTGCCATGATACTCCTTCTACTCATTGCTACCGGCGGGACGACCGCCTTTGGCGCCCGTTAATGTTGACCTATTCTAGCGCACAATCGCTGGTATCGGGCCAAATGAACGAACTCGATACAGGTTATTGGGGTTGCGCGGCACAGCCCGGCAACGTCGCAGGGAGAACTTTATCTTATTGCAGCAGAATCGGGCGTCGGGTCGCATCGGCCGCCCGGCCGGGCAGCGCGCCGCACGCCCGGGAGCCGTGCGCTACGCGAGGAACGCCTTGAGACCGATACCGATGAGCACGATCCCGCCGGCGATCTGAGCATGCGAGCCGAAACGCTCGCCGAGACGGCGGCCGACGATCAGCGCGAGCATGCAGCAGACGAACGTCGTGACGCCGATCGAGGCACCGTACACGACGATGTCCGCGCCCTCGGCGGCCAGGGAGATGCCGACGATGAAGGCATCGATCGAGGTCGCCACGGATTCCACCATGATCGTCCCAAACGTGAGCCGGATCGCCGGGCACGACTCGGGTTCACGCAGCTCGTGAAGGGCCTCGACGATCATCTTTCCGCCGACGATGCCCAAGATCACAAGGGAGACGATGCCCGCGTAGGCCTCGATCAGGGGCGCGATGAGCGTTCCGCCGAAATACCCGGCGATCGGCATCCCCATCTGGAACAGCGCGAAGAGAATCGGCATGGCGAACTTGCGAGAAGGCGGCATATCGGGTTCGCAGAGGGAATTGGACAGCGTGACCGCCATCGCGTCCATCGCAAGGGCGACGCCAAGGGCCACGCTCTCGATGAAGACCGTGGTATCGAGCATCTGATAAGACCTCCGTATTGTCCGCTGTAGAAGAGCATCGGAGACGCGACGTGAAAACCGACGCCACGCACCCGAGGCGATCAGGATCGAGATTGACGCAGGCAGCCGTCCAAGCCGTCGATGACCCCAAGGGCGTCATCAGAACGCACATCGAGGATGATGCGAGAGACCCCGCCGGGACCCTCGGCAAGGTCCACGGAAAGCTCGCACGGGGCGAACCGATGGCGAAGGGCGACACGGAGACTCTCCGTCTCGGCAGCCTCGCGGGACCGCTCCCCGCCGAGCAACGTGAACGACACGCACGTACCGAAGCCGTGCATCAGCACATTCGCGGCATGGCCGCGATCGGGATGCGAAGAGAGGCCAGGGTAGCTCACCCTGCCGACGCGGGGATGGCACGCAAGGTACTCGGCGACCGCACGGGCGGCGTCCATACGGGGTTGCAGGACGTCGAGGAGAACGGGAAGCGACGATGCGGCATGCAGCAGCAGGTCTTCGGGCAGGCGACGGGAGCTCCGCACGGCTCCGCCGGGTTCGCCCAGGGACCGCGCGAGCATGCGGTAGGCATCCTCCGCCGCAGGGTCGGCCACCTGGTGCCGGCCGCGGCGGGCGACCGAGCGCCCCACCGATACGACAAGGCAGCCCGGGCAGCCGAGTGGCGACAGATCCTCGATCGCAACATGCGCACCGAGCTCCAGCGGCCGGCAGCACGCGACCGTGGGGACGGAGTTGCCCACGATCAGCGTGACCCCGGCCATGCGCGCCGCGCGACCGAGCGCGCGCACGTCGGCCACGCGCAGGACGGGACCGCAGAGCATGTCGACATACCAGAACGTCCTGCCCGGGCAGGCCCCCGCGGCGTAGGCATACGACGCGCGGGCGAACGGCTCGGCCGTATCCGAGGCCGCCGGGACGCCGACGGCCGCAGCCCCCGCGGCGATGAACGCATCGGGGCTCGGGTCGGCGATGAGCGAAAGCCCGTGCCATCCGAGATGCCGCTCAAAGGCATCGGGGTCGTCCGCGCACGCGACGAGGCGGTCCCCCGCACCCATGAGGCCGAGCTTCGCGATGAGCTCAGCCGACGATGCGGCGCGCGAAACCCACGCGCAACGTGCGGACGCGGCCTGCACGTACGCCGCCTCGAAACCAGCGTTATCGGATGCCATGAAGCCCCCTCGTCAACGACCCAACCGCATCAGTATACCGTGAACCCCTTGAATGTCTGCAGCGAGGCAGGGGGCATGCCCCATATCGCACGCCCGAAGGGAGACGGTGCGCCCCGCGCCCACGACCCTCGACGCACGCAACATCTCCGCTAAACATGAAAGCCGGTCGCCGCATACATGCGACGACCGGCAGTATCAACGCTTCGACTCTCGCTGGTGCGCGGAGCCCCATGACTACGCGCGCGTGCGGGTCTCCTCGACGACCTGCGCGATAAACGCATCGAGATCCATGGGCACGGTCTCGTTGGAGCGGTCGCGGACCGAAACGTTGCCGGCCTCGACCTCCTTCTCGCCAAGGATGAGCATGTAAGGAACGCGGTCGGTGCCGCGGGCCTCGCGAATCTTGTAGCCGATCTTCTCGTCACGGTTGTCGCACACGGCACGGATGCCGGCCGCCTCGAGCTTCGCCGTGACCTCGTTGGCGTATGCGCGGCTCTTCTCGGACACGGGAAGGACCTTGACCTGCATGGGCGCAAGCCACACCGGGAACTTGCCGGCGAAGTGCTCGATGAGGATACCGATGAAGCGCTCGATGGAGCCGAAGCACACGCGGTGCAGCATGATGGGGCGCCTCTTCTCGCCGTCGGCGTCCACGTAGGTGAGGTCGAAGTTCTGCGGCATCTGGAAATCGAGCTGCACGGTGCCGCACTGCCAGGTGCGGCCGAGGGAGTCCTCAAGGTGGAAGTCGATCTTGGGCCCGTAGAAGGCACCGTCGCCCTCGTTGACCACGTACTCCATGCCGAGCTTGTCGAGCGCGACCTTGAGGCCCTCCTCCGCCGCAGCCCAGTCCTCGTCGGAACCCATGGAGTCCTCGGGACGGGTGGAGAGCTCGACGTGGTACTTGAAGCCGAACTTCTGGTACACGGAGTCGATCAGGCGCACGACGCCCACGATCTCGTCGGTGAGCTGCTCGGGCGTGACGAACAGGTGGGCGTCGTCCTGGTTGAAGCAGCGCACACGGAACAGGCCGTGCAGGGCGCCCTTGAGCTCATGACGGTGCACCAGGCCGATCTCGCCGGCGCGGATGGGGAGCTCGCGGTAGCTATGGGGTTTGGAGCTGTACACGAGCACGCCGCCAGGGCAGTTCATCGGCTTGATGCAGTACTCCTCGTCATCGATGACGGTGGAGTACATGTTGTCCTTGTAGTGATCCCAGTGACCGGAGGTGAGCCACAGCTGCTTGTTCATGATCTGGGGCGTGGAGATCTCGACGTAGCCGGCCTTGTGGTGGATCTCGCGCCAGTAGTCGAGCAGCGTGTTCTTGAGGATCATGCCGTTGGGCAGGAAGAACGGGAAGCCCGGGGCCTCGTCGCGCATCATGAAGAGGTCCATCTCGCGGCCTATGCGGCGATGGTCACGCTTCTTGGCCTCCTCGAGCATGGTGAGGTGCGCCTCGAGCTCGTCCTTGGTGGCGAAGGCGGTGCCGTTGATGCGGGTGAGCATCTTGTTCTTGGCATCGTTTTTCCAATAGGCGCCGGACACGCCGGTGAGCTTGAAGGCCTTGAGGGCCTTAGTGTAGGTGAGGTGCGGGCCGACGCACATGTCGATGTAATCGCCCTGCTGGTAGAAGGTGATGCGGGCGTCCTCGGGCAGATCGCCGATGTGCTCGACCTTGTACTTCTCGCCGCGCCCCTCCATGAGCGCGACGGCCTGATCGCGGGGAAGCTCGAAGACCTGGAACTTCAGGTTCTCCTTGACGATCTTCTTCATCTCGGCCTCGATGGCGGGCAGGTCGTCCTCAGAGATCTTCTTATCGCCCAGATCGACGTCGTAGTAGAAGCCGTTATCGGTAGCGGGACCGTAGGCGAAATCCGCCTCGGGATACAAGCGCTTGATGGCCTGAGCCATGATGTGGGCGGCGGAGTGGCGGATGACGTGCAGGGCCTCGTCGGCCTCGACCTCGGCCACGGAGCCGTCGTTGTAGAGTGCCTTCATATGAATGCCTTCCTTATAAAGTACAGTACCTGATTTGGTGTCTAAGTGTACCCGTTTTCACCTAGGGCCGCGCTTCCAATCGAGGATGCAGGCATCCTGCAAAAATCCAACTGGATACGCATGCGCGGAGCGAACGGAGAGAACGGGTGCGCGGGCGACAGGCCCTTTCGAAAACGCACCCGCCACCGGTTCCGGTGGCGGGTGCGAGCCGCGCGCCTCTGTCCGCCCCATGATGCGCACGGGGCGAGTCGCGCCTACTGGATGTGAGTTCGGCAGTACGGGCAGACCTTCCAGTGCGCGTCGAGCGGACGATGGCAGCTCGGGCACACGTTGCGGACCTGCGTGTTGCACACGGGGCAGACAACGAAATCCTTCTCGATGGGCCCGCCGCACTGGGGGCAGGTCCCGTACTGGGCGAGCTGGCGCTCGCGCAGCGCGATGTCCAGCTCCTGCTCCTCGCGGTCGGCGAGGTAGGAATTGGGACGGAGGGCGAGATAGGCGATCAGGCCGACGAACGGGATGAGCGCGACGAGACCCCAACCCCAATAGGCGGAGACCCCGCGGCGCTTTGCATCGATGAAGACGTAGACCACGGAGAGCACATACAGCGCGGCGAAGAAGCCGGCGAACGCGTACAGCGCGATCATGAGCTGAGGCGACATGAGTTCCTGGATGTACTGAGCCATGGACTTGATCACCCTTCAATCGTGGATGGATATGCTGCTTAACCGTTGCATTGTAACCCGTATGCGGGGAATTCGTCCATCGTGCAGGAGAAATGCGGCCTACCGTCGCATTCCCGAACCGATGCCGCGACCGGACAGGATGCACCGCAGGCGCATGGCGAGCCGTCTGGGCGCACTCTCCTCAGCACATGCCCACCCGTTCGGCACACGGTCGCCCGACCGTTCGCGGACGCTTGTTGACACTTCGTCTACTCGATTGGCCGCAAGGCCCGGCCGAGCATAGGATAGGGTCGTGAGCATTCGAAACGGGAGGCACACGTGCACAGATACGACATCGTGATCGTCGGAGGCGGCATCGTCGGCTGCGCGATCGCCCGTCAGCTCGCGCGCTACGACCTCGCCATCGCGGTGGTTGAGGCCGCGAACGACATCGCATGCGGGTCCACCAAGGCGAACGGCGGCCTCGTCCATGCGGGATACGACCCTGCGCCGGGAACGTGCAAGGCACGGGTCAACGCACGTGGATGCGAGCTGTACGGCAGGTGGTCCAAGGAGCTCGGCTTCGCGTTCAGGCGCTGCGGCTCCATGGTCCTCGCCTTCAGCGACGAGGACCGCGCGCAGCTCGAGCGTCTGCGCGCCCAAGGGGAGCGCAACGGGGTCCAGGGGCTTGAGCTCATAGGGCCCGACGCCATCCGGGAACATGAGCCGCGAGCGAGCGCCGAGGCGACGTCCGCCCTATGGTGCCCTTCCACCGGCTACGTCGACCCCTTCGAGGTAGCGATCGCCGCAGCGGAGAACGCCGAGGCCAACGGCGTCGCGTTCCTGCGCGAGGCGCCGGTGCGCGCGATCGAGCGCACCGGCGCGGGGGGATTCCTCATCGTCACCGACCGGGCGACGATGGAGGGACGCGTCTTGATCAACGCGGCAGGCAACGGATGCGCGGACATCTCCCGCATGGCGGGCGGCGAGACGATGGAAATGGCCTGGCGCCAGGGCAACATCGTCGTGCTCGACCATGAGACGCGCCCCCTCATGCCGCTCTACCCCACGCCCACGCCCGTATCGAAAGGCGTCATCGTTACCGGGACGGTGCACGGCAACACCGTCATCACCGCGACCGCCCATGAGCGCGCCGCGGGCGACACCGAGACCTACGCCGACGATATCGAGGCGCTGCTCGCCGGGGCGCGCAAGCTCGTCCCCGACCTCGACTGCCGGCGCGTCGTGCGCGCGTTCGCCGGCGGGCGCGCCGTGATCCGCGGCCTCAACGACTTCATGATCCGGCGCTCGTCCTGCCGCCCCGGGCTCATCCAGGCAGCGGGCATCCAGTCGCCCGGCGTCGCGAGCGCGCCGGCGATCGCCGAGCGCGTCGAGGAGCTCGTGCGCGAGGAGGGCCTCGCGCTCGTGCCGCGCGCAGACTGGGACCCGCATCGCTGCGCCCCGACCGACTTCGACACCGCCTCCCTTGAACAGCAGCAGGCGCTCATAGAGCTCGATCCCGCCTGGGGCCGCATCGTCTGTCGCTGCGAGACCGTACCCGAAGCCGAGATCGTCGAGGCCGTACGCCGCGATCCGGGGGCGGTGTCCGTCGAAGGCGTCAAGCGCCGGTGCCGCGCGGGCATGGGACGCTGCCAGAGCGGTTTCTGCCAGAGCAAGGTCGTCCGGATCCTCGCGCGAGAGCTCGAATGCGATCCCTGGGATGTCCCGCTCGAGGACGCGGGCTCCCCCATCGTGTACGGACCCGTCAAGGAGGGGCGCTGAGATGACTGAACAAGCCGTTCTGCACACGTCGGCCACAGGAGGAGCCGTCGAGGAGCAGGTCCCCTCCATGGAATGCGACGTCGCCGTCATCGGTGGCGGGCCGGCCGGCATGGGCGCGGCGCTCGCTGCGGAACGCGCCGGGTCACAGGTGCTGCTCATCGAGCGCAACGAGCACCTCGGCGGCATACTGCGACAATGCATCCACCCCGGCTTCGGACTCTCCCACTTCAAAGAGGAGCTGACCGGCCCCGAATACGCCCAGCGTTTCATCGACCAGGTGAAGCGGACCGATATCGAGGTCTTGACGGAATCCATGGTCATCGCGATCGACCGCGAGCCCGATGAAGCCCCGGGGCACCTGCTCACCATCATGAGTCCAGACGGCATGCGCCGCGTCCGCTGCGGATCCGTCGTCCTCGCCATGGGGTGCCGCGAGCGCACGCGCTCCGAGATCAAGATTCCCGGCTCCCGACCGGCAGGAGTCTTCACGGCCGGACTCGCCCAGAGGTATCTCAACATCGAGAACCTCGCTCCCGGGCACCGCGCCGTGATCCTGGGCTCGGGTGACATCGGCCTCATCATGGCCCGGCGGCTCTCGCTCGAAGGGTGCGAGGTCGAAGGCGTCTATGAGCTCATGCCCTATGCCAACGGACTCGCCCGCAACGTGAAGAACTGTCTGGAGGATTTCGGGATACCCCTGCACCTCTCCTGCACCGTGACCCGTATCATCGGGCGCGGCCGGCTCGAGGCGGTGGAGGTGTCGCAGGTCGACGACGCCCTCAAGCCCATTTCCGGAACGGAGCGCACGGTTCCGTGCGACATGCTCCTGCTCTCCGTGGGGCTCATACCGGAAAACGATCTCGCGTGCGCGGCGGGCGTGCAGCTCGACCCGAGAACGCGCGGCGCGGCGGTGGACGACCGCCTCATGACCACGGTTCCCGGCGTCTTCTCCTGCGGCAACGTCCTGCACGTGCACGACCTGGCGGACAACGTGACGGCCGAGGCCGAGCGGGCGGGAGCCGCGGCGGCGGCGTGGGCGGCCGAACGGCAGCACGCGCGACAAGGGGGGCCGGGGTGCGCATCCGAACCGGATGCCGGCCTCGAGCAGGTACCCCTCGAGGTGCGTCCCTCCGGCCTCGCGGGATACGTCGTCCCCGCACGGATCTTCGACCGGTCGGGCTGCCGTTTGTTCTTCAGGGTTCGCAAGCCCGTAGAACGCGGCAGGATACGCATCACGAGCGGTGATGTGACGCTGTTCGAGGGCAAGCCGCGCCCGTTCAAGCCGAGCTGCATGGAATCGGCGCCCGTGACCGGCCGCATGCTCGCCGAGGCGCACGGCGATGTGACCTTGAGCATCGAGGAGATTACCGGAGGACCCTGCGATGACCAGATACGTTGAGACCTTCTCGTGCACGACCTGCCCCTCTGAGTGCAGTCTGTCCGTGACGGCGGACCGCGACGGCTCGGGCGAGCCGTGCGTTCTGAGCGTGACGGGAAACCGATGCGCGCGCGGCGAGGCGTTCGCACGGCAGGAAATCGTGCGCCCTGTCCGCGTATTGACCACGACCGTGCTCGTGAATGGCGGCGACGAGCGACTTCTTCCCGTGCGAACCGCCGCCCCTATCCCCCGCGACCTGAGCGTCGAGGCCATGCGCGCACTTCGCTCCGTCGTAGTAAACGCACCGATACGCATGGGCGATGTGGTGCTCGCCGATGTCCTGGGGACCGGGGTCGACGTCATCGCGTCGATGGATATCGACTGCGCCTAGGCCGGCGTGCCGACCGCGCAGCACACCCGCGGCCTCCCGCGCGGTCGGCTGCATCGACAGGGCACTCCCCCTCTTGACGAAGCCCCGCGAGTCGAATCGGCATCCGCACGCTGATGGAGAAACATTCAAGTTCAACCTGAACCTGAGCAGCTTGGAATATACTGGAGCGGAACATCCGATTCCGAGGCGGTATCCATGCACACACAGAACCGTAAACAGCGGCCATCGTTCCGGCGCGGCGCCGACATCGCCATCATGGCAGGGCTTTCGCTCGCCCTTGTCACCGGCCCCGCCCCGACGGCATATGCTGCCACGGCAACGACGGAGCTCGACCGTCTCGCTTCGCGGGTGGAGTCCGCCACGGCAACGTATAGGGATGCCAGCGCGCAGGCCGCGGAACTCCAACAGCAGATCGACGCCATGGCCGACGAGATCTTGACCCTTGAGCAGGAGACCCTCCCCGCTCAACGCGCCGCGGCATCGCAGGCGGCAAGCAACCTCTACAAGATGCGCAGCGGATCGGCAAACATCGTGTCCATGCTTCTCGGGGCGGAATCCTTTGGCGACTTCATCACGCTCACCAAGTACCTGGGAACGGTGGAGCAGGATAACATCGATGCGCTCGAGGACCTCAACGACATGCAGTCGAAGATGGAGGAGCAGCTGAAGGCCCTCTCCGAAGCCAAAGACGAAGCGACGGCCCATCAGGCCACCGCGGCCGCCGCACTCGACGATGCGCGCACTGCTCATGCGGCGATGGCCGAACACGTATCGGCGAGCGAGTCGAGCGAGGAGGACCGCGC
>DBFEBE010000028.1:0-14646 GCA_048318985.1 Collinsella sp. | reverse complement strand
GCACGCCTCTTCGCCGTCCTCGTCGAGCGCCGCCAGATATCGGTTGGAAGCAGCGTCCTCAATCGCCACAACTACGCCCGGATTCTCGCCGGCGGCAAGGTCGTCCAAGAACGCACCAATCAGGTCACACACCATGGCGTGGAGCTCGGCGGAGACGTTACCGGCGTCCTGCATATCCTGTGCCATCTTTAGACCTTCCCATCGAGTCTGGCGTCGTTACAGTTCCTGTGCCTCGGCGGCGATCCTGGCGGCAGCGTCGCGGGCGCGCATCATGTCCGCCGCGCGCTTGTCGAGCACCTTGATCTGACTGGTCAGCATGACTGCATCGACCACACCCCAGATCACGAGGCCCGTAGAGATCGAAAACCCAAGCGCACCAACTGTACCACGAAGGCGCGAGCAGATTGCCGCGACAAGGGCGGAGACGACAACCATCTTGATAAACGAGCCGCGGCGCTCGCGAAGCGTGCGGGCCTGCGTCACATAGGCAATGCGAGCCGCCTCAGAAGCCTCCGAGCGCATCTGGGCCTCACGGGCGATCGCAGCCGCCTCAGCCGACATACCGCCGGCCATCAGCGAACGCTCCGCATCCTGGCCGCCCCGCATTTAGAAGTCATCGGGCGAGAGCGTATGGACGAACTCGTCGAACTTCTCGAACTCCTGCTCGTCGTCAACTTCCTCGGTATGGGCAGAAACAGTGCCCAGGCGATTCATGATGTCGTCCTCCACAAACATGGGGGCATTGCTGCGCACGGCAAGGGCAATGGCATCACTGGGACGGGCATCGATCTTGCGCTCGTCACCATCGGCCAGTACGACAATCGTCGCGTAGAACACCGGCGGCTCGGCGCGAACGATCTCGATGCGCTCGAGCTTGGCGCCCAGGGCGCCAACAGTATCGAGCAACAGGTCATGGGTAATCGGGCGATCGGCGCGTCCGCTGTCGATGCCGCGGCTGATTGCCGCAGCCTCAAACGAGCCAGTCTGGATGGAGAGGGAGCGCAGCGGCGCGGGGGAATCCGACTTGCTGCAGCGTTCGCGAAGCACGATAAGCGATGGCACGGGACCGGCGGCCATGACGATGGTCTCTATGTCGACACGAACCATGGAACACCTCCGGTACGTAGCGGTTAACACGCGGCGGCCCGCCGCGTTGAATAGCTATACTACCCAAACTTTCGCGTAGCACACAAAATCAAAGTAGTTAATTTGGGACAGAGCTTTTTTGACTACCTTCTGTGGCTAAGAAAAAAGCCTCGAGGCAATTGCCCCGAGGCTTTTAACAGTTTTGATGGTGGACCTGACAAGATTCGAACTTGTGACCTCCCGGTTATCAGCCGGACGCTCTAACCAACTGAGCTACAGGTCCATCATGGTGGAGGTTAGGGGGATCGAACCCCTGACCTCAGGCTTGCAAAGCCCGCGCTCTCCCAGCTGAGCTAAACCCCCACGGAGACAGTAATAAACACCCCAGCGGCGACTCGGCTCTCGCTGGGGTGTTTATTGCGAAAGAAAGTGGTGGACCTGACAAGATTCGAACTTGTGACCTCCCGGTTATCAGCCGGACGCTCTAACCAACTGAGCTACAGGTCCTTCGCACTTGACCTATAGTACAGGACGGCTATCGCGTATGCAACAAGTTTTTCCAATAATTTTGAAAATGATGGCAAGAGCCATCTTATGTGCCTGCGACCTGCGAGTTTGCCGTCCACGGCAGATCACACCCCTGACCGGCTGAACAGAATGCGTGTTTCTTTCCCCCACCACGCAAGAATTGGGTACCATGTCCGATACCCTATCGCATCAGCTGAAGCACAAGGAGGAGGTGCCATCATGATTCGCGTAGACGTTGAGACCATTCTCATGGCGGGCGGCCCCATGCCCTCCGTCGTCGTCCTGCGCGAGCGCCAGGCAGACGAGTCCAGCGAGACACCGTCGCGCTCCCTTTCCATCCAGACCGGCGCATTCGAGGCGGCATCCATCGGACGCGGCATCGACGTCGGGAGATCGGAGCGCCCCCTCACCCATGACATCATGCTCGACGCTATCGACGCGCTCCACGCGCGCATCGAGCGCGTGGAGATCACGCGCGTCGACGCCCCGACCTTCTATGCATCGATCGTGATCGCCGGCAGCGACGCAGAGCACGCGCTCGACGCGCGGCCGAGCGATGCCATCGCGCTGGCCGTTCGCACGAACGCCCCCATCTATGTCGAAGACGACGTCATGAACCGGGTCGGCACCGTCAGCGCGGCGGGAAGCGATGCCGGGGCCGAGAATGCCGAAGGGGAGCTCGAGCGATTCGACCGGTTCGTTCAGACGCTCTCGCCTGACGACTTCTAGCGCGAGGCCACCCTGCCCGCCGATCCACGGGAGACGCCCCACGAGGGCGGAGCCTTATCATGCCCCGCGGCGGAGCACCCGCGCCAACCCCTTCGCCATGGTGGCGAGCCCCTGCATGCGATGGCCGTTGAGAACGTCGATGAACCCGTCGACGACCATAGCGGGAACACCGCTCGTGATCATCGAGCGCAGCGGCATGTCCCGCGCCATCTCGCGCATCATCTCGCGCTGGTCCCTGTCGAGCTTCCTTGTCGGCTCGTCGAGCACGAGACGCACGAGCCCCAGGACCCTGCGACCGAAAAACGTCGCGGTGAGATCCGCGGCGGGCGTATCCCTTGTGTACGGCAGGGTGGCGGCAGCAGCCGGCAGGGGCTTGCCGTACAGCTCGCCGAACATCTCGGGCGTGAAGCCGCCGGCAGGGATGTCGACGTAGGCGACGGGCCAGCGGGGCGCAGCGGCACCGCTGGCCGCGACCTCGAACGGAGCGCTCGACCCATCGAGCTCGACGACTCGCTGCAACCGCATATCCCTGCTTGAGGAGGCGGCGAAGATGTCGTAAGCGCCCGCGACCGCGATCCACGCGCCAGACGCGCGGTCCCAGGTGCGAAACGCATCGAAGCCCAAGCGCATCCGGGCCATGACGAGCTCCCCGGGCCGAGCCCGCACGCGCTGGAAGCCGACAAGCCGGCGCGGGCAGGCGAAGATTCGGCGGTCGCGCGCGGCGGCGTAGAGCTGGACCACCTCGTCCCCTTCGCAGGGACCCACGTTCTTCACCGCAACCTCGACCTCCAGCGCTTCCGCCGCGCGCGACACCGACATCCCCGCATACTCGAAGCGCGTGTAGGACAGGCCGTAGCCGAACGGATACGCCGGCGCGACGCCGGCGGCGTCGAAGTAGCGGTACCCAACATGAGGACCCTCCAGATAGCGCACCTCGTGCTCGTAGCAGGGGTACTCGGTGCCGAGGGCAGTGTCTTCAAGGCGGACGGGCCACGTCTCCGCAAGACGTCCGGAGGGACAGGCGCGGCCGTACAGCAGATCGACCGTCGCTGCGCCCCCTTGGCACCCCGAAAGATGCATCAGCAGAATCGCGGAGGGCAGGTCCCTCCAGGGCATCTCCATGGGCGCTCCGCCCTGGAGCACCACGACGGTATTCGAGTTCGCGGCGCAGACCGCCTGGATGAGTTCGCGATGCCCGCGGGGCATCACCATCCGTTTGCGATCGAATCCCTCGGATTCGTACCTTCCGGGAAGACCTGCAACGACGAGGGCGATATCGGCGCGGGCCGCCACGCGGGCCGCCTCGCGGATCTGGCGCGGGCGGGCGTCGCCCGTCTCCTGATCGTAACCGTCCGCATAGGTCAGGGTGACATCGGTCGACCCCATTTGATACCAGATGCTGTCGAGTCGAATCGGGTTTATCTTCGATGAGCCCGAGCCCTGGTAGCGCGGGCGGCGGGCGAACGAGCCGATGACCGCGACGGAGAGCCCGGGATCGAGGGGGAGCACGCCGTCGTTCTTGAGCAGCACCGCAGAGCGCGCGGCGGCCTCGCGGGCGAGGGCGAGATGCTCCTCCAGGTCGGATCGATACGGTACCTGGGACCCGCGGCGTACGCGGTCCGCGAGCTCGACGACGTTCGACGCCGCGGCATCGAGGGCGGAGGCGTCGATGCGCCCCTTCTCCGCCGCCGCGCGGACCGCGTCGGCATGGTCGGGACGCGGGCCGGGCATAACCAGGTCGAGGCCGGCGGACACGGCAGCGACCGAATCGCTCAGAGCGCCCCAATCGGATACCGTGGCGCCGTCGAATCCCCATTCACCCCGAAGCACGTCACGGAGAAGCCAGGGATGCTCCGAGCAATACGTTCCGTTCAGGCGGTTGTAGGCGGTCATGACCGCCCAGGGGCGCGCCTCGCGCACGACGCGTTCGAAGGGCGCGAGGTAGAGCTCCCTGAGCGTCCGCTCGTCCACGACCGAATCCGAGACCAACCGGGCGTGCTCTTGGTTGTTGGCGGCCAGGTGCTTCAGGCACGCGGCGACGCCCCGCGACTGGATGCCGCGGACCATCGCCGCCCCCATGACGCCGGACAGCAGCGGATCTTCGCTGAAGTATTCGAAGTTCCTCCCGCACAGCGGGCTGCGCTTGATGTTGACCCCTGGCCCGAGCACGACGCCGATGCCCTGGTCGCGCGCCTCCTCGCCGATCGCGGCCCCCACGCGCTCCACGAGAGAGGGGTCGAACGAGCAGGCAAGGGCGCTGGCGGTCGGGTAGCACACGGACGGCACGCTCCGGCCGATGCCGAGATGGTCCGCCTCCCCCTCCTGCTTACGCAGGCCATGCGGTCCGTCTGAGAGCCATAGCGGCGGGACGTCGAACTCGGGGGCGGCGCGCGTCTCCCAATGGCTCGCGCCGGCGAGCAGGCGCGCCTTGACGCCCGGGGCCATCCCCGCGACGGTCCGATCGGCGTCCATGTGCGCCACCTCCCATTCGAGCCGCATCCCCCAGCGGCAGCGTTCGGTACCCGTTATCGCATAGTTTTACCCTGCGCGCGGATGAAAGCCCGCGCGCGGCGCCAAACGCCGGACAGGCGACGGGACTGAACGCCGCGAGCACGCGGGCGCGCCTCAAATCAGCGCCCGCCCCCTTCTGGGCGCAGCGGTCCCGGACGCAACGGGGCCCGCCGCCGGGACGCATCCTCGGCGACGGGCCCCGCGATTCTCATGCCTCAGAAGCGCCTACTCATCGAGCAGGTCCTCGAGCTCCTCATCGCCCGAGCCGATATCGATGCGCTCCTCATCGCTCGGCGCCGGCGCGGCGATCTGCGCGGGCAGCTCGGAGGCCTCCTGGCCCTCCGCAGCATCCGCCTCCGCGGCCTTCTTCTTGGCGCTCGTCATGCGGGCCACGGCGCACACGCGGTCGCCCTCGTCCACGGACATCATCTTCACGCCCTGGGTGGCGCGGCCAGTCTGCGAGATCTCGGTCGTCTTCACGCGGATGACGGTGGCGCCCTCGGTGATGATGAACAGCTCGTGCTGCGGGCCGACCACCTTCATCGCCGCAAGGGCTCCCTTGCGGTCGGTCATCTGGATGGTGTAGACACCCTGGCCGCCGCGGTTCTGCTCGGGGTAGTCGGCGATCGGGGTGCGCTTGCCGTAGCCGCGCTCGGTGACCACGACCAGCTCGCCGCGGCCGTTGGTGATCTCCATGCCAAGAACCTTGGCGCCGTCCTTCATGGACATGCCGCGGACACCGCTCGTGTCGCGGCCGGTGGCGCGGACCTGATCCTCGGAGAACATGATCGCCTTGCCCGCCGAGGAGGCCATGATGATCTTATCGCCGGGCTTCACGCGGCGAACGCCGAGCAGGGCGTCCCCGCTCTTGAGGTTGATGGCGATGATGCCGTCGCGGCGGCTGCGGTCGTAGGCGCTCATGACGGTCTTTTTGACCATGCCCTCCGCGGTGGCGAACATCAGGTACTCGTCGTCCGGGAACTCACGGCAGGAGATCACGCTGGCGATCTGCTCTCCGTCCTCGAACGGCAGCAGGTTCACGATCGCGGTGCCGCGGGCCTGGCGGGTGCCCTCGGGCAGCTCGTGCACCTTGAGACGGTACACCTTGCCGCGGTTGGAGAAGAAGAGCACGTACTCATGGGTGCTGGCGATGAACATCTCGTCGATGACGTCGTCTTCCTTGAGGTTCACGCCGGAGACGCCCTTTCCGCCGCGCTTCTGGGCGCGGTAGGCGGCCACCGGGATGCGCTTCACGTAGCCGGTATGGGTGATGGTGACGACCATCTCCTCGTCGGCGATGAGGTCCTCGACGTTGAGATCCTTCTCGGCGGCGGTGATCTGGGTGCGGCGCTTGTCGCCGAACTTTCGGGCGATCTCGCGCATCTCCTCCTTGATCACGCCGAGGATCTTCTCCTCGTGCGCGAGCAGGTCCTCGTAGTAGGCGATCGCGCGGCGCAGGCCCTCGAGCTCTTCCTCGATCTTGTCGCGCTCGAGGCCGGTAAGGCGGCGGAGCTTCATCTCGAGGATGGCCGTGGTCTGCTCGGGGGAGAAGCCGAAGCGCTCGATGAGGCGGCTGCTGGCCTCGGCGTCCGTCTGCGATGAGCGGATGATGGAGATGACCTCGTCGATGTGATCGAGGGCCATGAGGTAGCCCTCGAGGATGTGCGCGCGGGCCTGGGCCTTCTTGAGGTCGAAGCGTGTGCGGCGGGTCACCACGTCGACCTGATGGTCGATGTAGTGCCGCAGCATCTCGCGCAGCGACAGGCGCTTGGGAATACCGTTCACGAGCGCGAGGTTGTTCGCGCCGAAGGTGGTCTGCAGCGAGGTGTACTTATACAGGTTGTTGAGCACGACCTGCGGGATGACGCCCTTCTTGAGCTCGATGACGAGGCGCAGGCCCTTACTTGTGGACTCGTCGCGCATGTCGGAGATGCCCTCGATGCGCTTCTCGTTCACGAGGCTCGCGATCTTCTCCTGCAGCGTGCCCTTGTTCACCATGTACGGGATCTCGGTGAACACCAGGCGGTTGCGGCCCGTCTTGGTGGACTCGACGTGCGCCTTGGCGCGCACGGTGATGGAGCCGCGACCGGTCTCGTAGGACTGCCGGATGCCGTCGGTGCCCATGATGAGGGCGCCCGTGGGGAAGTCGGGGCCGGGCATGATCTGCATGAGCTCGTCGACCGTCGCGTCGGGATGATCGATGAGGTAGCAGGTCGCCTCGACGGCCTCGCCCATGTTGTGCGGGGCGATGTTGGTGGCCATGCCGACCGCGATGCCCTGCGATCCGTTCACCAGCAGGTTGGGGAAGCGGGCGGGCAGCGCCGTGGGCTCGGCGAGGGACTCGTCGTAGTTGGGCTGCCAGTCGACGGTGTCCTTCTGCAGGTCGCGCAGGAGCTCCATGGCGGGCTTGGCCAGGCGGGACTCCGTGTAACGCATGGCGGCGGCGCCGTCGCCGTCGATGTTGCCGAAGTTGCCGTGGCCATCGATGAGCGGGGTGCGCATGGAGAACCATTGGGCGAGGCGGACCATGGTGTCGTAGACCGCGGAGTCGCCGTGCGGGTGGTACTTGCCGATAACTTCGCCGACCGTCCAGGCGGACTTCTTGTGCGGGCGGTTGGGGAAGATGCCGCTCTCGTTCATCGCGTACAGGATGCGGCGGTGGACGGGCTTCAAGCCGTCGCGGACATCCGGCAGGGCGCGGGCGGTGATGACCGACATCGAGTACTCGATGAAGGACTGCTTCATCTCGCGGCCGAACTCGCTGATCTGCAGCGAGCCGCCGTTCACGTCCGTGCCGGCGTCCTCGCCGCGGTCGTTGGCGCCGAAGCTCTCCTCGAGCTCCTCGTCATCGTCCTCGTCCTCGTCGGACTCGGCGTCCGGATCGTAGCCAGAGGCGTCATCCTCGTTGGCGCGGGCGAGCAGGCGCCTGAGGTCTTCGGGCATGCCATCGGACGCACCGCCCTGCCCGAGCTCGTCGTTGTTCATATCGTCAGCCACGTAAACTCCTTATCGGTCGTGGTTTCGTTTCGACTTGTAGGTCGAGTACTCAGTCAGCGAGCGGCTGGCAAGTGCCTCGGATTGCCGTGAAAGAGGAGGGAAGCGTACTTGGGTACGCGACCGACGATTGAACGGCAAGACGTGGTTCTTGACAGTCGCACAGCGTCGAGTCATTCCGCCGTTTGTTAAAACGGCAGAACATCAGGCGTCCAAGAATCGGGCGTCGTGCGCATGCTTCTCGATGTACTCGCGGCGGTACCCGACCTCGGAGCCCATGAGCTCGCGGACGGCGCGGTCGGCCACGACGGCATCCTCGATGGTGACGCGCTGCAGAATGCGGGTCTTGGGGTCCATCGTGGTCGAGGCGAGCTGCTTGGGGTCCATCTCTCCCAGGCCCTTGTAGCGCTGAACGGTGTAGCCGCGGCGCTTCTTGGTGACCTTGCCGTTGGACTGCTCGTCCTCGGACTCGTTGGGGTTGAGGCCGAGGGCCGCGATGGAATCGCGCAGGATCTCCTCCTCGGCCTGACGGCCGTTGGGATAGACGTAATGGATCTTGTTGCGGACCTTGATGCCGAAGATCGGCGGGCAGGCAACGTACACGTACCCCGCATCGATGAGCGGACGCATGTACTTGTAGAAGAACGTCAGCAACAGGATGCGGATGTGGGCGCCGTCGACGTCGGCGTCCGTCATGATGATGATCTTGTGGTAGCGGGCCTTGGTGATGTCGAAATCGCCGCCGTCGCCGTTGCCGGTCGTCACGCCGCAGCCGATGGCGGTGATGAGCGACTGGATGGTCTCTGAGGAGAAGGCGCGGTGGTCGCCCACGCGCTCGACGTTCAGGATCTTGCCGCGCAGGGGCAGGATCGCCTGGATGTCTCGGCGGCGGCCGTCCTTGGCCGAGCCGCCTGCCGAGTCGCCCTCAACGATGAAGAGCTCGGTCAGTTCGGCGTTGCGCTCGGAGCAGTCAGCGAGCTTGCCGGGCAGGCTCGCGGTCTCCAGCAGGGATTTGCGGCGAGTCGCCTCACGCGCCTTGCGTGCGGCGTTGCGCGCCTTGCTCGCCTGCTGCGCCTTCTTGATGATCTCGCGCGCCTGCTTGGGGTGCTCCTCAAGATAGTCGGCCAGGCCCTCGGAGACGACCTTACGGGTGAGGGTGCGCATGAAGGAGCTGCCGAGCTTGGCCTTGGTCTGGCCCTCGAACTGCGGGTCGGCGAGCTTGACGGATACGACGGCGGTGAGGCCCTCGCGGATGTCGTCTCCCGTGAGGTTGCCCTCCTTCTCCTTCAGGATGCCATTCTTGCGCGCGTATTCGTTGATCACGCTGGTGAGGGCGCCGCGGAAGCCCTCCATGTGCATGCCGCCCTCGATGGTGCGGATATCGTTGGCGAAGGAGACCACGTTCTCGGAGTAGGAGGCGTTCCACTGGATGGCCACCTCCACCTCGCCGGTCTTCTCCACCGGAGCGCCCTCCTCGGACGCGCCGGCCAGGTAGATCGGCTCCTTGAGGCCCTCGGGCACGGTCTTGCCCTCGTTCAGAAATCTGACGAAGTCGATGATGCCGCCCGCGTAGCAGAACTCCTCGACCTGGGGTTCTGCCGAGCGCTCGTCGCGCAGGACGATCTTGAGGTTCTTGTTGAGGAACGCCGTCTGCTGCAGGCGGTCGTGCAGGATGTCGAAGTCGTAGACGGTGGTCTCGAAGATTTCGTCATCCGGCCAGAAGGTGACAGTGGTGCCGGTCGCCTCGGAGGTGCCGACCTCCTTCATCTTCTGGGTGGTCTTGCCGCGGGAGAACTCCATCTCAAAGACCTTGCCGTCGCGGCGGACCTGGACGTTCATCTTCTTGGAGAGCGCGTTGACGACGGACACGCCCACGCCGTGCAGACCGCCGGAGACCTTGTAGGCCGAGTTGTCGAACTTGCCGCCGGCGTGGAGGATCGTCATGACGACCTCGAGCGTGGGGATCTTCTTGACGGGATGCTCGTCCACGGGAATGCCGCGGCCGTTGTCCACGACGGTGATCGAGTTGTCGGGATGGACCGTGACCTCGATCCTGGAGCAGAAACCGGCCATGGCCTCGTCGACGGAGTTGTCGACGATCTCCCACACGAGGTGGTGCAGGCCGGTCGAACTCGTGGAACCGATATACATACCGGGGCGGACGCGAACGGCCTCAAGGCCCTCAAGGACCTTGATCTCGCTGCCGCCGTATTCGTTCTCTTTCGCCACGCACATCCCCTTCTCTTGAACGATATGGTGTGAACCTAACTATTCTACCGGAGATTATCAGGCAACTCCCAAACGTCGAAATACCCCTACAAAGCCACCAGACGCCGTTTGCGGCGCGTTGGGGGACTACCCGGTGACCTCATGCTCAAAACTCGCCTTCATGGCGTTTTTGAGCGCTCGGGCGAGACGCTCGTCGGCGATCGGGCTCACGCGCTCGTCGAGGGCGGACTCCTGTTCGGGCGTGAGCGGGCGCGCCGGGGGCTTGGGGCGAGCCGCGCGGGGTGAGAGCCCCGCGGGCGCGAGGCGGCGACCATCCTGAGCGGACCCCGCCGCCGCGGCGGCGGCGCGCTGGGCGGGAGACTGGTACTCGGCGCGGGAGACCTTGATCACGAACCCGTCGATGCTCGCACCTGCGCGCTCCATGCGGGCGCGCAGGATCTCGCGCGCCATCGTGAGCTCGCAGGCCATCGCCTCCGAGTCGGCGTACACGAGCAGCTTGTTGGATTCCGGCAGGTAGCGAACGCCGCTCACGTGCGCCGCCTCGCGCGTGCCGGCGACGACGGCGGCCCAGGCACGGACCACGCGCGCCGCCCCTTCGGCTGCGCGCATCTGCTCGCGCCGCTCGGGGGTCGCAGCCGCGAGGATGCGAGCGCGCTCCGCCGCCATGAAGTCGCCGACGCCGTGCACCTCCCCCGAGCGCCCGCTCATCGCGCTCCCCCGATCTCGACGACGCGGGAGGACCCCAGGGTCCCCTCGTCGAAGTACCCGAGGTTCGTCGTGGTGATGACGGTCTGGACTTCATCGGCCGCGAGGTCCATGATGGCGGCGCGGCGGACGGCGTCGAGCTCGCTCATCACGTCGTCGAGCAGCAGCAGGGGCGGCCTGCCGAGGATGTCGCGCGTGACGCGGACCTCGGCGACCTTCCACGCGAGCACGAGGCTGCGCTGCTGGCCCTGGCTCGCGAACGAGCGGGCCGCACGGCCGTCGATCAGGAACTCGACCTCATCCCGATGCGGCCCAACGAGCGTCATGCCGCGACGGGATTCCTCGGAAGACGCCGCCTCGAGAGCGGAGCGAAACAGCCCCGCGATCTCCTCGCGGCCGCAGGGGAGATCGGAGGCGGGGTTCGGCAGGACGGTCGACCGGTAGCGCACGTCGACCGTTTCACGTGGAGCGATCGAGGCGTGCGCCGCGACGAAGTGCGACCGAACCCGCTCAAGAAGCGCGCGCCGATGCTGAAGCACCGCCGAGCCCGCGACCACGACCGCCTCGTCCCACGCCGCCAGGAGGTCGCGCGGGGCGGTCGGGTCCTTCAGCAAGCTGTTTCGCTGCTCCACGGCGCGGCCGTAGGATGAGACGAGCTGGGCGTAGCCGGCATTCAGCTGGACGCCGAACCCGTCGAGGGCCTCGCGGCGCACGCGCGCGCCGCGCTTCACCATGTCGAGGTCGTCGGGACAGAACAGCACGCTGGGCAGCACGCCGCGGATGGACGAGGCGCGGCAGCGCTTCCCGTTCCTCACGAAGGAGCGCTTGCCGTCCTCCACCGCGAGCCCCAGCTCGAGCACGCGGCCCTCGCCCTCGAGCGCAAGCTCGAGGGCGCACGAGGAAGCGCCCTGGCGAACCAGGTCGGAAGGCGAAGGGCGGCGAAACGAAGCGGCGGAGCAGCAGAGCTGCAGGGCCTCGACAAGGTTCGTCTTCCCCGCCGCGTTGGGGCCCACGAGCACCGTGGTGCCCGCGGAAAGGTCCAGGCGGTAATCGATGTAGCTGCGGAAATCGCGCACCGTGAGGGCGCGGGCGGTGATGGACATCGGATCGGGCGCTAAATGCGGACGGGCATGACGAGATACAGGTAGTTGATCTTGTCGTAGGACTTGAAGATGCCCGCCTGGCTGTAGGACTGCAGCTCGAGCGTGATTTCCCTCTCGCGGGAGATGGCGTTCAGGCATCCGAAGATGTAGTGGTAGTTGAACGCGATGACGCCGGACGCGCCCTCGACCTCGACGTCGACGGTCTCGCTCGCGAGGTCCTGGTCGTTGGAGATCGCGGAGAGCCCCATGAGGCCGGCGTCTGCGTCGATCTCGAACTTGACCGCCGAGTTCGCCTGAGCGATGACGGCGACGCGCTTGAGCGCGGCGGAGAACGCCTCGACGTCGATCTTGACCTTGGTGGCGCAGCTGGCGGGCAACAGCGCCTTGTAGTTGGGGTACATGCCCTCGATGCGGCGGGACACGTACGTGGTGTTGCCCGCCACGAACACGACCTGCGTGTCCGTGGAGCCGATCATGATCGTGCCTTGGCCCCCGGTGATGGACAGGGCGTCGTTGAACGCCTCGGCCGGGACGTTGAGCTCGAAGCTCCCCTCGAGCGACGAGGTCTCGACCTGGGTATCGCACACCGCGAGTCGGTACGAGTCCGTCGCCACGAGGCGGACGGTGTTGTTCTCGACGGTCATGTAGACGCCGTTGAGGACAGGTCGGTTCTTGTCCGTGGAGGTCACGCGCCAGACGCGGCCGACCATCTCCGACAAGATGTTGGCGGGCAGTTCGACGGAGCTCTCGAGGGCGAATGCCGGGAACTCGGGGAAGTCGCCGGCGTCGAGCGTGTTGAGCCGGAACGAGCTCTTCTCGCAGGCGATGGAAACCTGGCGCTCTGCGACCTCGAAGGAGACCGGAGCGTCGGGAAGGGTCTTGGTGATGTTCGAAAGCATCTTGCACGGGACGACCATCTCACCCTCTTCCTCGACGCGAGCCGCGATACGGTGGCGGATGGAGATGGTGTAGTTGGAAGTCTGGAATTCGAGGACGCCATCGGTCGCTCGGATGAGCACGCCGGACAGGATGGGAAGGGTGCTCGCGCTCGCCACGCCCTTCATGACAGTGGCGAGTGCCTCGGAGAGTGCCGGCTGGCTGACGGTGAACCTCATGTGCGTGCCTTTCTTTCTTATATCTATAGATATATATGAGTAAATAGTAGTAATAAGTCGGTGGACGGTGTGGAAAACCGAAATATACGCAGGTAGGAGCAGGAAAAGAATCCACGGTGCCGCTGTGGAACACCCGGGTACTTTTCAACAGCCCTCAAGCGGCCGTCCAGAGTTCCACTCATGATGCTCGCTTTCCAACTGCTTTTCAAACGAGTTTCCCGTGGGTTTTCCACATGCTACGAGCGAAGCCGAATGATGTTGCACAACTGCTGGATATCTTCGGCGAAGTGCGGGTCCCCCTCCTTGTCCTGAAGCTTCTTCTCGATGACCTTGAGGCTGTGGAGCACGGTCGTGTGGTCGCGTCCGAACTCCGCCCCCACGGCCTTGAGCGACATCTCGCACATCGTGTTGATGAGGTAGATGGCGACGTGGCGGGGGAAGGCGACGTTTTTCGTCTGCTTGCGTCCGATGAGGTCCTCGTGGCTGACCTGGTAGAAGTCCTCTACGACCGCCTGCACGGTTCCCGGTCGGATCACCTTGTGCTGCGTGTCGAAGTACTCCTCGGCGACCGCGTCGATGTCGGAGCTCGCGAGCGCCGATCCCGCCTGCTCGCGCTCGGCGGAGAGGCCGGCGCACCGCTCGCAGAAACCCTCGAGCTCGCGGATGTTGTTGCCCGAAATCTCGGCCATGTGGCGGAGCTGCTCGTCGGTCAACTCCCCTACCGTGAACGGGGCGGACCCGAGGATCGACGGCCCGGACGTGCGGGCCTCCTCGGCGCTCCGGCGCGCCCGCTCGTGGTAGTTCTTGAGGATGGTGTACTTCATCTCGAAGCCGGGTTCCGAGACCAGGCAGAGCATCCCGGCGTTGAAGCGGCTCGTGAGACGCTCGTCCATGCCGAGCTTCTTGGGCGCGCGGTCGGACGCGATGGCGAGCTTCTTGCCCGTGCGCATGAACTCGTCCACGAGCTGGAAGAAGAACTCGACGCTCGCCTGCTTGCCCACGATGTTCTGGATGTCGTCGATGATCAGCACGTCCGCGTCTCGGTACTCGCTCATGATCATCTCGCCGGGCTTGCGCTGGAGCCCCAGGTTGCGCATGTAGTCGTTGAGGTACGACTGGCTGTTGGCGTATTTGACGCGCGTGCCGGGGAGCTCGTGCTCGATGTAGTTCTTTATGGCGAAGAGCAGGTGGGTCTTGCCGAGACCCGAGTTGCCGTAGATGAACAGGTTCGTGTACTGCCCCGGCTCGTCGGCGAGCGCTGCGAAATACTGCGCGCTGCGGTACGCGTGCATGTTCTCGGCGCCCGAGACGAAGTTCTCGAACGTGAATTTCGACATGACCCCCACCGACGCTCCGGTGCTGGCGGCGGTCTCCTCGGGTGCTCGCTCGATCCTCGCTTCCACCGGCGCCGGCCTTCCGGCTTCACGGCCGATCATCGCTTTGAATGCCTTAGGGGACATGGTGTTGTTGATGCGCACCTGCCGTTCGCCGTCCGGGGCTCCGAGCGGGGCGCGGCTCGGGTGGGGGGACGCCTGCCATCCGCTGGTGCCGGCTGCGACCGGTGTCTCCGCCTCCTGCTGGGTCATCGCCGCGCGCGCCGCCGCCGCGGCGGCGCGTATCTGGGCGATCGTGTCCTCGGTCTCCAC
>DBFEBE010000027.1:0-37852 GCA_048318985.1 Collinsella sp. | reverse complement strand
GCCGACGACGCCGTGCGCATAGATTCCACGTCCCACTCCATCGATGAGATCGTCGCCAAGGTCGCAGAACTCATCGCCGAGAGGAGCTGACATGACGACGCCCGAGCACGCGCCCACGCGCATCGAGGAAAGCTACGATACTCCCATGCGGGAGTTCCCTTTGTACCGAAGGGCGCTTTACTCCATCGTCCTCGCGGTCCTCTTCGCCTTCTCCAAGGTCATGTGGCGCTGGAAGGTCGAGAACGCAGAGAAGCTGCTGCCGACCGGCAAGTCGGGGTCCGTGATCATCTGCAACCACACCTCCATGGCTGAGGTTCTTCCGCTCGTCACCCATATCTGGGCTTCGGGCAGGCGCGTGAGGCCAATCTACAAATCAGAATTCGACTCCATCGCGATCGCGCGCTGGGCGTTCCCCTGCGTCGCCGGCGGCATCCCCGTCGACCGCGGCACCGGGGACGTTCGCATGCTCCGGGCCGCGCAGCACGCCCTGCAGCGCGGCGAGGACATCCTGATCTTCCCCGAGGGCACCCGCGTGCGGACCGATGACCAGCCCGTTGAGGTCCATGGCGGGTTCGCGCTCATCGCCCAGATGGGAAAGGCGCCGATCGTCCCCATGGCCGTCTGCGGGTTCAGGGACATCACGCCCGCGGGCAAGAGGCTCATGCGCCCCAAGAAATGCTGGATTCGCGTCGGCGACCCCGTGTCCGCCGCGGACGCGCCCGCCGACCTCAGGCGCCGAGACCGTGCGCGCTGGGTGGAGGACGAGGCGGTCGCGCGCATGTTCGCCCTGCGCGACGAGCTCCGCGAAGAGCATCCCGGGAGGTACTGATATGCCCGCCTTCACCGTCGAGGTCGCTGACAGGGCCGGTGTCTGCTACGGGGTCGAACGCGCCCTGAGGATGGCGCGGGATGCGGCGCGGGGGGGCGCGGAGTGCGTCCACACCCTCGGCCCACTCATCCACAATCCGATCGTCGTGCAGGACCTGGCGGTTTCCGGCGTCGAGGTCGCCGAGTCGCTCGACGACGCGCAGAGCGGCACCCTCATCGTGCGCGCCCACGGCGTCGTCCCCGAAACCCTCCAGGAGGCCCGCGAGCGCGGCCTCGAGGTCCTCGATGCCACCTGCCCGTACGTGAAGAAGGTGCACCGCGCGGCGGAGCGCCTGGTGGCGGACGGCTACCGCCTCATCATCGTCGGAGAGCCGGGGCACCCTGAAGTCGAGGGAATCCTTGGCCATGCCGGGCCCGGCGCCGTCGTCGTATCCGATGTCTCCGAACTCGATTCGCTCGACGTCGACGGCAAGATCGGGGTAGTCGTCCAGACGACCCAGACCGCGGACGCCCTCGCCTCCGTCACCGCTGGCCTCGTGGCCCGCAGCAGCGAGCTGAGGGTCATCAACACCATATGCGCCGCGACGCAGGAGCGTCAGGACAGCGCGGCCGAGCTTGCCGCGCGCGTGGACGTCATGGTCGTCGTCGGAGGCAAGAACTCCGGCAACACCCGTCGCCTCGCCGAGATCTGCCAAGATCGCTGCCCCTCGACCCATCACATCGAGGACGCTGGCGAGCTCGATCCCTCCTGGTTCTCGCATGCCCGGCGCGTCGGGCTTACCGCCGGTGCCTCGACCCCGCCTGAGCATATCGAGCGCGCCGTCGAGGCGCTCCGTTCGATAGGGGAGGCGCTCAACGCATGACCGAGCCGACGCATCCTACCGTAGCTGCCTACGCGTCCTCCGTCGCGCCGTATGCACCCACGAGGCATCCGGACGACGGGGGAGCCCTCGTCGTATCCGTCGCGCCTGAATCCCCGGCAGACGATCTCGGTATCGTTCCGGGGATGCGCATCATGTCGGTCAACGGAAAGCCCCTGACCGACATGATCGTGTGGCTTTGGGAGACGGACGGGGAAGAGGCCGAGATCACCGTCCACGACCCCCGGGACGGGGCCACCGAGACCGCCGTCATCGAGCGCTTCGCAGGGGAGGACTGGGGGGTGGAGTTCGACGGGGCCGTCTTCGACGGGATGCGCACGTGCGTCAACGCCTGCCTGTTCTGCTTCATGAACATGCTTCCGAAGGAAAGCCGCTCATCGCTTTCCATACGCGATGACGACTACCGGCTGAGCTTCCTCCAGGGCAACTTCGTCACGCTGACGAACATGTCCGACGCGGAGGTCGACGACGTCATCACGAAGATGCTTTCTCCCATGAACGTCTCGCTGCACGCCGTCACCCCCGACGTCCGCCGCCGCCTGATCGGGCGCAACGCCGCCCGCGGCATGGAGGTGCTCGAACGTCTCCTCGACGCCGGAATCGAGGTGCACGCCCAGATCGTGCTCTGCCCCGGCTTGAACGACGGCGAAGAGCTGCGCGCGACGCTCGATTACGTTGAGGCCCGACCGGGAATCACGAGTCTCGCGATCGTCCCGCTCGGCTTCACCAAGCATCAGAAGCGCTTCACGACCTCCTATTCCGATGACGTAGACGCCTCGCGCGCGGTAGTCGAGCTCATCTCCCCCTATCAGGAGCGTGCGCGCGAGACGCGCGGGCATACCGTCTTCCAGCTCGGCGACGAATTCTACGTCGATGCGAAGATCGAGGTCCCCCCCGCCGAAAGCTACGACGGCTTCCCCCAGTTCTACGACGGCATCGGCATGCTGCGGAGCTTCCTTGACGACATCGAGTGCATTCGCAGCGATGCCGCCGCCGAACTCGCCGCCGCGCGCTCGGCCCTGCAGGACCTCGACGCCACCGCCCTGCTCGTTTGCGGACAGGCGGCCCGGGGGGTCTTCTCGGTCCTTTGCGAGGCCATCGGCGAAGACGTCGCGGCCCCGTTCGCAATCGAGAACCGCTACTTCGGTGGGAACGTCAACGTGACGGGGCTCACATGTGCGTGCGACCTTTTGGACCAGCTGCCCCTCGACCTCACTGCGAGGCTCGTGGTGCTGCCCGATGTCATGTTCAACTACGATTCCGTCACCCTGGACGGAGCCGCTCGCGCCGACATCGTCGCCGAGCTCATGCGGCGCGGGGCCCGTGTCGCGGTCTCGACCCCGGCTCCCCGTCAGATTCTCGATGCCTTGGCACGGGAATCCCGCTAGGGCCCGACGCGGCCCCTCGTGAATGTTGGCCCTGTCGCATGCTCTCGATACGCTGTGGACAATTCCCGCTGCGCGGCGCGTCGCGACGATCGCTTCAAGTAGAAAGGTTTATCATGCATCGACCCAAGCTCATCTCCGCTTGCATCGCCGGCGTCCTTGCGCTTGCCTTGACGACCGGATGCTCAGCGAGCACCAGCTCGACGCTTACGTTCGACGTGAGCACCGGCGACTCCGTCGCGGTCGCGCTCGACACCACTGACGGCTACAAGCTCGTCGAGGACGACGGGTCCTTCATCGTCCAGAAGGACGGGGACATGGTGCTTCAGGGTACGTTCCTCACGGAGGAGGGCTTTGACGAGCAGGCCGCGGCCATAGACGGCGACTCGGTGGAGGTCATCGAGGAAGCCGATGTCAACGGGAACCCCTACGTGTTCTACGAGTACACCGAGGACGGCAGCGTCAACGAGCTGATACTCCTTTGGATCGACGGATCAAACACCGGCGTGCTCCTCGGGGGCCTGAACGGCGCCGAGGAATCCTTGAAAGCGTTCGACGCGCTCACGTTCTCCGTCGACGCGTAGGGGCCAGCCTGCCATTACGTTGCGTTCACGAGGGGCGGCCGTATCGGCCGCCCCTCTTTTTCAACCTGACGAGGTTTGAACACGCCATGATGGCCCATCCGGCAAGAAGGGCCACCGTCCTCACATGGTATCCTTTTATGCGTATGTACCTACATGAGGAGCATTGCATGTCAAAACCCATCGTCGCCGTGGTCGGCCGTCCCAACGTCGGCAAATCCACGCTCGTCAACCGTCTCGCCCAGACCTCCGACGCCATCGTCCACGAGAGCCGCGGCGTCACCCGCGACCGCAGCTACTTCGACGCCGAGTGGAACGGGCGCACGTTCACCATCATCGACACCGGCGGCATCGAGCCCATGAAGAGCGATGACGTCTTCTCCGCCTCCATCCGCGACCAGGCCCTAGCCGGTGCGGAGGAAGCCGATGTCATCCTCCTCGTCGTCGACGGATCCGTCGGCGTAACCGAGGAGGATGAGAGCGTGGCGCGCATGATCAAGCGCGTCCGCAAGCCCACGTTCCTGCTCGTGAACAAGCTCGACAACCCTGCTCGCGAGGAAGAGCGGCTCTGGGAGTTCTACTCGCTCGGAATCGGAGACCCCGTCCCCATATCCGCCGTGCACGGCCACGGCACCGGCGACCTCCTCGATGACGTCGTCGCGCTGTTCCCCGACGACGACGGCCTCAAGGAAGTGGATGACGGCTCCCTCTCGGTTGCCATCATCGGCAGGCCCAACGCCGGCAAGTCATCCCTCTTCAACAAGATCGTCGGCACCGAGCGCTCCATCGTCTCCGATGTGGCCGGCACCACGCGCGATGCGATCGACACCGTGGTCGAACGCGACGGCCGTCGGTACCGCCTCGTCGACACGGCTGGCATCCGCAAGAAGAGCACGGTGTATGAGAACATCGAGTACTACTCTATGGTCCGCGGCCTGCGCGCCATCGACCGCGCCGACGTCGCCCTGCTCGTTATCGATTCCAGCACCGGCATGACCGAGCAGGACCAGAAAGTAGCGAACCTCGCCATCGAGCGCGGCTGCGCCCTCGTGATCTTGCTCAACAAGTGGGACCTCCTTCCCGACGACCATGCGCGCGAGCACGTCATGGAGACCGTCGCCCGTCGCATGACACTCGCTCCCTGGGCAAGCTATCTGCGCATCTCCGCCCTGACCGGCCGCTCGGTAGAGAAGGTCTGGAAGTATGTCGACGCCGCCGCCGAGGCTCGCGCCGCCAAGGTCTCCACCAGCAGCCTCAACAGGCTTCTCACCGAGATGCGGGAATTCGGCCACACCGTCGTCGACGGCAAGCGGCGCCTGCGCATGCACTACGTCACCCAGACGGGCACCAAGCCCCCCACCTTCACCTTCTTCGTGAACCACACCGACCTGGTCTCCGACAGCTACCGCCGCTACGTCGAGAACCGCCTGCGCAAGGCGTTCGGCTTCGAGGGCACGCCCATCCGCCTCCGGTTCAGGAGCAAGGACACCAAGCCCAAGGAGGAGTAGGCATGGGACCGACTTCCCTTTCCCCGTGGCTTTGGACGGCCGCGTGCTGCCTCGCGTCGTACCTCATCTGCGGCATCCCCTTCGGAAAGATCATCGCGGGCAGGCTCGCCCACGTCGACCTGCAGCGCGTCGGTTCAGGCAACATCGGGACCACTAACGCCCTGCGCGCCGGCGGTCCCAAGGTGGCCGTCCTGACGCTCCTGTGCGACGTGCTCAAGGGCACCGTGTGCGTCAGCGCCGGTCGCACGGTGATCGCGTCGCTCGGGTTCGGATTCCCTTCGAGCGTCATGGATCCCGGAGCCCCGGGGGATATCCTGCTTGCGCTTGTCGCCCTGAGCGCCCTGTACGGGCACATCTTCTCTCCGTACCTCAAGTTCAAGGGAGGGAAGGGCATCGCCACGGGCGTGGGCATCCTGTTCGGGCTCTGGTGGCCCCTCGCCCTCGTGCACCTCGCCGTCTTCATCGTCATCGTCGCA
Source organism: Collinsella sp. (assembly GCA_048318985.1). GTDB lineage: Bacteria > Actinomycetota > Coriobacteriia > Coriobacteriales > Coriobacteriaceae > Collinsella. Next base: position 32,193 of record DBFEBE010000027.1, on the reverse strand, counting down.
TGCACGAGATACGTCTCGCTCGGATCCGTGGCCACCGCTGGAATCGTGCCGTTCACGGTGTTCCTCGCGTTCCCCCGCATCACTCCCGCCGCCCTCGCCATATGGGCGCTGCTCGGATGGTCCGTCGTCTGGGCCCATCGCTCCAACATATCGCGGCTGCGGGCGGGAACCGAATCCAAGCTTTCGTTCACCAAGCGCGTAGACAAGATGGATGATGCATCATGACCATCGCACTCATAGGTTCCGGCTCGTGGGGCACTGCGGTCGCGGGTCTCGCCGCCGAGCATGCCGATGTCTGCATGTGGTCGCATAGCGCGACCTGTGCGGAGGGCATCAACCGGGATCACCGAAACCCCCGTTACCTCAGCGACTACCTGCTTCCCGACAACGTGAGCGCCACCTGCGACCTGGGCGGCGCCCTCAAGGGCGCCGACGGGGCGATTTTCGCCGTGCCCTCGTCGCACCTTCGGGCCGTCGCACACGAAGCGGCGCATCATCTTCCAGAGGACGCCCCAGTCCTGTGCCTCACTAAGGGCATCGAGCACGGAACGGGCCTGCTCATGTCCGAGATCATCGGCGAGGAGTGCGGGCATCCCGAGCGCATCGCCGCGCTATCCGGACCCAACCATGCCGAAGAGGTCTGCCGCGGGGGTCTTTCCGCGGCCGTCATCGCGGCCGAAGATCCCAAGGTCGCCGAGTTCTTCAAGGACAGCCTCATCTCGCAGGCCTTCCGGATCTACATCTCAAACGACGTCGTGGGCGTTGAGACCTGCGGCGCCGTGAAGAACATCATCGCCGTCACCTGCGGAATCGCCGCCGGTGTAGGTCTTGGGGACAACACGCTCGCGCTCATCATGACGCGCGGCCTCGCCGAGATCAGCCGCCTCGCGCATGCCCGCGGCGGAGACGCCATGACCTGCATGGGTCTAGCCGGCATGGGCGACCTGGTGGCGACGTGCACCTCGAAGCACTCGCGGAACCGTACGTTCGGCGTCGCCTTCTCGCAGGGCGAGTCGCTCGATGCGTACCAGGAGCGTACCCATATGGTCGTCGAGGGAGCCGTCGCGGCCGTAAGCGCCTCCGAGCTCGCCCGCGACCTCGGTGTCGACGCCCCCATCACGTTCGCCCTCAACGATGCGCTTTGGCACGGGGTATCCATACAGGATGCCCTCATGTCGCTCGTGGACCGCATCCCCTCCGAAGAGTTCTATGGTATGGACGACTAGAAAGGCCCCAGAATGAGCATCACCGTGAAGATCTCACCTTCCATCATGTCCGCCGATCTCGCGAACCTCGCCCGCGACCTCCATGCCGTGCGCAACGCCGACTACATCCACATCGATGTCATCGACGGGCAGTTCGCCCCCAACCTCACCTACGGGGTGCCCGTCGTCGCGGCGTGCAAGCGCGCTACCGACGTTCCCCTGGACGTCCATCTCATGATCGAGAACCCTGACGACCATGCGGACTGGTTCGTCGATGCCGGCGCCGACCTCATCACCTTCCACATCGAGGCCGCGCGCCACGCGCATAGGCTCATCGCCTATCTGCACGACCGCGGCGTCAAGGCCGGCATCGTCCTCAACCCCGCGACGCCCGTCTGCATGCTCGAGAACATCATCGAAGACGTCGATGTCGTCATGCTCATGAGCGTAAACCCCGGATTCGGTGGCCAGTCGTTCATCGAGGGCACCTATGCCAAACTCTCCCAGCTCACCTCCCTGTGCGAACGCCATGGCGTCCGTCCGCTGATCGAGCTCGACGGGGGCGTCTCGGCCTCCAACGCCGCGCAGGTAGCGCTCGCCGGAGCCGATTTCTTGGTTGCCGGGTCCGCCGTCTTCGGCGCCTCCGATCCCTACCAGGCAGTCGAGGAGCTTCGGAGCCTCGCGGAAGCCGCGCTCGTCAAGGCCGGTGCGTAGAGCGTGGCGGTACGCGCCGCGACGGCGGCACCGGTCAACCTCGACTACGCTGCGTCCACGCCCATGCGCGACGTCGCCATCGAGGCGCAGGCCGCATACGACCGCTCCGAGATCGCAGGAGCCAACCCCAATTCGCTGCATTCCCTCGGTCGCCGTGCGGCCCTGTCGCTTGAGCAGGCCCGGCGTGACGTCGCGAGATCCCTTGGCGGCCGCGTTCGCAGCCACGAGGTCGTCTTCACCGGGGGCGGCACGGAGGCGAACCACCTGGCGCTCCTCGGCATCCCAGAAGGGGTCCGGGATAGGGACCGCGGACGCAACCGAGTGATCGTTTCGGCCATCGAGCACGATTCGATCCTCGACAATCTGCGCCTGCTTCGCGAGGCCGGGTTCGAGGTGACGGTCGTCTCGCCCGATTCGACCGGCGTTATCGCCCCCGAGGCGCTCTCGGCTGTCATCGGAGAGGACGTTGCCCTCGTCTCCGTCATGCTCGCGAACAACGAGACGGGCGTCATCCAGCCCATCAGCGGGCTTGCCGCCATCGCGCACGAGGCCGGCGCGCATATCCATGTCGACGCCATACAGGGCTATCTCCATGTACCGATCGACGTGGACGAGCTCGCCGTCGATGCGCTGTCTATCGCCGGGCACAAGGTCGGCGCGCCCGTGTCCATCGGCGCCCTGTACCTCAGGTCCCGCACACCGCTTCGCCCGCAACTGTACGGCGGCCACCAAGAATCAGGACGTCGCCCCGGAACCCAAGACGTGCGCGCGGCGGTCGCCCTCGCGGCGGTCGCCCGCGCCCTGGCGCCCCGCGTCGCGCAGGACCGCGCCCGCCTTAAAGCCTATTCCGACGAGCTTTACCGGAGGCTCTGCGAGCACCCCTCCATCTCGGCCACGATGGGGGATTGGGGCGCTGTCGACCGTCTTCCCGGACTCGTCTCCATCGCCGTCCGCGACCTCGACTCCGAGGAGCTCATCTTGCAGCTCGATGCCCGTGGGTTCGCCGTCTCCGCTGGATCGGCTTGCTCTTCGGCCACCAATGACGCCAGCCATGTCCTCACGGCCATGGGGCTATCGAAAGACCGGGCGCTCGGCGCGCTTCGCATCTCCTTCGACGACCGCGTCGATGAAGGAGACCTGTCGCGCTTCGCCGACGCGCTTCTCGGATTGCTGTAGAAGGGACCGAGCGCATGATCATCGGCGACCTCGCGATTGCACTTGGGCGACGATTTCCCGTCTCCGATTCGGAGAGATGGGACCATGTCGGCCTTTCCGTGGGCGACCCCCAGGCTGAAATCTCAGGAGTGTGCGTTGCGCTCGACGCGACCGCAGAAAACGTGCTCGAAGCTTCCGGCTGCGGAGCCAACGTGCTGCTCACGCACCATCCCGTCTACATCAAGGCCCCCGAGGCATTCTGCCCGACTTCCCCGTTGCGCCCGACCTCTTCCGCGGCCGTGTTCGAGGCGGCGCGCAACGGCGTGTGCATCATCTCGCACCACACCAACCTGGATCGTTCGCGCGAGGCGCGCGACCTTCTCCCGTCATTGATCGGAATGACGGCGACGAGCTCGCTGGAATATCCCGAGGACCCCTCAAAGCACGGTCTCGGAGCACTCTCGCGAACCGAGGGCGAGACCCTGGGTGACATCTCCCGCGCATGCGCCCACGCGTTCGGCTGCGAACCGCGCGTCTGGGGACCGCTCGACCGGCCGGTCGAGCGCGTAGCGTTCCTAGGGGGCTCCCTGGGCGACCTCGGGGAACTCGCCGTCTTGTCCTCCGCCGACGCCATCGTCTGCGGAGAAGCGGGATACCATGTGTGCCAAGACCTATCCGCCCGTGGACTCGGCGTCATCCTGCTCGGCCACGACCGATCCGAGGAGCCGTTCGTGGATATCTTGAAGGAAGCATGCATATCCGCCGGCGTCGACAGGGATCGAATCAGTACAATAGTCCGTCCACGCCAATGGAATACGATACGAGATGAGGAGCTCGCATGAGTGTAGCGACCGACCTATTTGAACTGCAGGACCTTGAGCTTTCCTGCAGCCGCATGCGCGAGGAGCTGGCAAGCATGCCCCAGATCGCCGAGCTCGCCAAGAAGCGCCGCGCGCACCAGAAGCTCAAGGCGGACGCCACGACGATCTTCGCGGCGCGCAAAGACGAGGAGACCTTCATCGCCGACCTGGACGCTGAGGCCCAGCAGTCCGAAGAGCGTCTCGCTGCCGTCCGTCGGAATACCGACATGTCCGACTACCGGGATATCCAAGAACTCGAGCTTGCCATGTCCGATCATGCGAAGAAGCTCGATAAGGTCGCGTTCGAGCGCTCAGCGCACGAGAAGAAGCTTGAGGAGCTTCGCGAGAAGGAGAACTACCTCGCGAGCTACATCAAGAAGTTCGAGGAATCCCTGATCGCCGACGCGAAGGCCGCACGCGAGGCCGCTGAAGGGCTGCAGCGCGACATCGCGGAGTCCGAGAGGCGCATAGAGGCCATTTCCTCTCGCCTCCCGCAAGACGTCCTCCAGGGATATCGCACGGCTACAAAGCGGTTCGGCGGCCTGGCCGTGGAGCGTCTCGAGGGTTCCGTCCCCAGCATCTGCCGCATGGCACTTCAGGAGTCCTCCATGGCAGACCTTCGCCGCGCCGACGGCATCGCTGAGTGCCCGTATTGCCATCGCATGCTCGTGGTGGACGGCGAGTAGAGATGACGCCGCAACGGAAGCCCTGCGCCCTGCTGTGCGTAACGGGCTGCATCGCCGCGTACAAGTCCTGCGAGATCGTCCGTCTGCTCCAAACGGAGGGCGTGCGCGTCAAGGTTCTCATGACCGAGCACGCGGCTGAGTTCGTGGGGCCAACGACCTTCAGGGCCCTCACCCATGAGAAGGTTGCGATCGGGCTATTCGATGATCCCGAGGACCCGATCCACCACATCTCTCTCGCCCAGGAAGCCGATGTCGTGCTTGTCGCTCCCGCGACAGCCAACGTCATAGCCAAGATGGCGCACGGCATCGCCGACGACCTCATGTCCACGACGCTGCTGGCGACCAAGGCCCCCATCGTGGTGGCCCCCGCCATGAACAACGGGATGTGGAGCGCTCCTGCGACCCAGGAGAACATGGACACGTTGCGTCGTCGCGGCGTTCGCGTCGTCGGTCCGGGAACGGGCTACCTGGCATGCGGAGATGTTGCCGAAGGTCGTCTGACGGAACTCTCAGATATCGTCGACGCGACCATAAGCGCACTCGGCGAGGGCTTCTTCTCGGGAGCGCTCGAAGGCGCCTCGGTGCTCATTACCGCAGGACCCACCCATGAACCGATAGATCCGGTCAGGTTCATCGGCAACAGGTCTTCGGGCAAGATGGGCGTCGAGCTCGCCCGTGCAGCGCGCAACGCGGGGGCACGTGTCACGCTTGTCCTCGGGCCCTGCGACGCAGTTCCGCCCGCCGGCATCGAGGTCGTCCGCGTCGAGACGGCGCACGAGATGCTCGAGGCCTCCCTGAGGGCCTTCTCACAGTGCTCGCACGCCATCTGCGCTGCAGCGGTCGCAGACTACACGCCTGCGCGCCCTGCGGACCGCAAGCTCAAGAAAGCCTTCGACCGACTCGATTCGCTTCAGCTTGATGAGACCGTCGATATCCTGGCCGAGCTCTCCCGGATCAAGGGAGATCGGATCGTCATCGGATTCGCCGCCGAGACCGATGACGTTTGCGAATACGCTGCCCGGAAGCTCGAGCGAAAAGGGTGCGATGCCATCGTTGCCAACGACGTGAGCCGGCCTGATTCCGGATTCGGTCGAGACACCAACAAGGTGTGGTGGGTCACGCCTTCCCGTATCGAGGAGTTCCCGCTGCTCACCAAGCAGGCCCTTGCGGAGCGCATCATATCGATGCTGTAGCGCGACATTCATGAGCCACAATAACCAGAGATTGATATCGGGGGCGCAGCGAATCTAAACTGCCCTGCGCCCCCCCGCAACAAATGCTATTTAATGTTTAAATTCTCCTGCGTCCCGCATGATAGGGAATAGCCGGCGTTATTGACCCTGCCATACGATATAGCTCGGGCAGCACAAAAGCTGATATGCAATACAGCATTCAATACGCGAGCCTTTGGTCTTAATGTAAAAAAGGTCGGAGGATATACCCTCCGACCTACTAAAAACTGGTCGGGACGACTGGATTCGAACCAGCGACCCCTTGACCCCCAGTCAAGTGCGCTACCAAGCTGCGCCACGTCCCGATATGTCGCTGTCTCGCTGACAGCAAGGAGTACTTTACTGAAGTCTGGAAGCTGATGCAAGTATTAATTTCAAAAACTTTTTGATTGAGACATTTACCGTCTAATTGCGCTTCTTTGAACGACACCAAGGATAGGCCCTTCCAGATTGGGTATCATCTCCACAGCTGTCCGGTGCGCATCGCGCATGGCTATGAAGGATTCACGTGGGTCTCAAGAAAAAGATCAAGAGGGAGCTTATCGGCACGTCCGACTATCCCTCTAACAAGTTTTTCACCATCTCGAACTTCATCACCTTCACGCGGCTCGTGCTCACGTTCGTGTTCCTCTATCTCTTCATCTCGGATGAGAACCGTTACGTCGCGCTCGCCATCTACGCCGTCGCCGCCTCTACCGACTGGCTGGACGGCCAGATAGCCCGCATGACCAAAACCGTCAGCTGGTTAGGGAAGATGATGGATCCCGTCGTCGATCGGTGCCTGCTGTTCACCGGCGTCGTGGGACTCGTCGGCAGGGGAGAGCTCCCGGTGTGGATCTGCGTCGCGATCATCGGCCGAGACGTCTACCTCGCCCTTGGCAACCTCGTCGTCCGCCGCTATCACCGCCGGCCCATCGACGTCGTCTACACCGGCAAGTTCGCCACGGCGCTGCTCATGAGCGGCTTCACGCTGATGCTGCTCGGCCTTCCCGTTCTCGATGGCCTCAGGATAGTCCCCGACGCGGTCGCCTGGCTTCCGGGCCTTAACGGAGCCTCCGCGCCCCTGGGCATTTTCTTCGTGTACGCCGGAGTCGCATTCTCACTGCTCACCGGCATCATCTATACGCTCAAGGGATTCGCCGCCATCCGGAATGCCCAGCTGCACCCCGAGGACGAGGACGAGGATTTCCTCAACCCCGAAATCGACGATGATGAAGAAGCGGCCGCTTCCGTCTCCTAATTCGTCCCGTCTGGGGTACTATAGTTCTGTTATACGCACGTTCCTCAACCATACGAGGAGATTCATATGTCTGATGTCATGCGCACCGCTTCCACTGACGGCCAGCCTGCCGATTCGACCCGCGTCTTCCGCATGCCGGTTGACGACGTTACCGTGCCCGACCTGATGAAGAGCGCCCCGATCACGACGCCGGTCCTCACCATCATCAAGGGGCCCCAGACCGGCAACACCTTCGAGCTCGAAGGCGCCGAGACCAGCGTCGGACGCGACCCCTCGAACGGTATATTCCTCAACGACATGACCGTTTCGCGCGCTCATGCCAAAATCGTGCGCAATGCCGCCGGCGTCTTGATCGAGGACCTCGGATCGCTCAACGGCACATGGGTCGACGGCGCCATCGTCAACTCCGCACCGCTTCACGATGGCTCGTCCGTGCAGATCGGCACGTTCACGCTGATCTACCACGAGAACGCAGCGGAGCGCATCGAAACTGGTGAGTAGCTTGGCTGAGCGCAATTACCTCAGCATCGGACAGGTCGTAAATTTTCTGCGCGGGGCCTATCCGGACCTATCTAACTCCAAGATACGCTTTCTTGAGGACGAGGGCCTTATCACCCCGCATCGCACGCCAAAGGGCTATCGGCAGTACTCGAAAGAGGATGTCGACCGGCTTGAGGTCATCCTGCATCTTCAGAAAACGCGCTATATGCCCCTCAACGTCATCAAGCAGAAACTTGACAACGCGACCGACCTCTCGACGCTAGCGTTCGAGGTGGGGCTGCTGTCCGACCTTCCCATGAAGGCCGAGCCGAAGGAGACCAAGCAGAAGCTCCATCCCATCGAGGATATCCCCGACCTGCTCGGTGTCGAGATCTCGTTCATACGCGCTCTTGCCGATAACGACCTGATTCGCATCGTGCGCAGCCCGCAAAATAGAGACCTCGTCGACGGCAGGGACTTCGAGATCATACGCCTTTGCTCCGAACTCAATCGGTTCCACATCGAGCCGCGCAACCTTCGCCAATACGTCTCCGCAGCCAACCGAGAGTCCGCGATGTTCGAACAGGTTCTCATAGGCATGCTCGGTATGGACAGCTCCGACGACGAGCGCGATGCAAAGCTCGAGCGCGCCTTCAACAAGCTGCACGACCTGACCGACGGTGTTCGCACGGCGCTTCTTAAGAACCGCGTGTTCGAATCGCTCAACGCGGTCGTCGAGGATGCCGACCTGGATACGATCGACGACGAGATCACGCGGGCGGAAAAGGCTCAGAGGACGTCCCGGAAACCCGCCCAGGAGCCGTTCCCCGTCAGCACCCCGTCCGTAACCTCCGCGAAGGCATCTTCTCGCAAGCGCATTCGCTAGTATCAACACATTCGCCATCTAAGGAGCCCCAATGGCCGCTTTCGACTACGAGTCCCTCATCATCGACATTCCCGACTACCCTGAACCGGGGGTCGTCTTCAAGGACATCACCCCGCTGTTCAGCGATCCTCGGGGCATGGCCGCCATGATTGACGATATCGCCGGTCACTTTGCCGGTCAGGGCATCACCAAGGTCGTCGGTCCGGAGGCGCGCGGCTTCATGGTCGGAGTGCCGGTCGCGTACAAGCTCGGCGCCGGCTTCATCCCTGCCCGTAAGCCCGGCAAGCTTCCTCGCGAAACCCGCTCGGTGAGCTACGAGCTCGAATATGGGACCGATTCCCTCGAGATACACGTCGACGCCATCAAGCCTGGCGATAAGGTACTTATCGTCGACGACCTCATCGCGACGGGCGGGACCGCCGCCGCGACCGCGCGCCTGGTGCAGGAGATGGGCGCCGAATTCGCCGGATTCGCCTGCATTCTCGAGCTCGCGTTCCTCGATCCGCGCAAAGTGCTTTCCGCGGCCGGAAGCTCTGAGCTGTACAGCCTGGTCAAGGTCGGCTAGTCCCTCCGCCAATTGCGTCTGGTGTCGCCCGGCATGCATCCACCGCATGCCGGGCGATTTGTTACGCAACTGCTCGCGTGATGCGATATTGGCGCGCAACCGTTTTGGACACAGGTCTATACTGATGTGAGCCCAAAAGGAAAGGAACGCTATGAGCTTTGCCATCGTTGCCGACTCAAGCTGCAATCTTAAGAGCTGGCAGCCCGCCGCTCCCGATACCGCATTCATTTCGGTGCCGCTATCCATCCATGCGGGTGAGTTCGATTTCGTCGACGACGATGAGCTCGATGTGGATGAGCTGCTCGAGCGCGTGGAAGGGGAGAAGGAAGGCTCGTCAACCTCGTGTCCCAGCGTAGGATCATGGGCCGATGCGTTCCGGTCCGCCGACGATGTCATCGCCGTCACCATCTCTTCCAATCTTTCAGGAAGCTACGACTCCGCACTCACCGCGAGAGACCTGGTGCTCTCCGAGGCGGGAAGATCGACTCGCCGCATCCATGTCTTGAATTCACGCGCCGCCGGCGGCAAGCTTGAGGTCATCGTCGTTCTATTAGATAGGTACCTAACTGCTCATCCCGATGACTTTGAGGGGGCGGTGGCATATGCTCAGGACCTTGAGAATCACTCGATGGTGCTGTATTCCTTGAGCAGCTACGACAATCTCGTCAAAAGCGGCCGTATGCCACGCTTCGCCGGACAGGTCGCATCGATACTCAATATCCGGATACTCGGTACGGCGAGCGAAGAAGGCACCATACAGGTCGTAGGGCCTACGCGCGGCGAGAAGAAGACATATCGCAAGATCTGCGAAACGATGGAATCGGATGGATTCTCGGGCGGACTCGTCTACATCGACCATGTCATGAACGAGCAGGGCGCCAACGATCTGAAAGACGTTATCGAGACTCGCTGGCCGAGCTCCGATGTCCACGTGCTGCCGTGCCGCGGCCTGTGCTCGCATTACGCGGAACCCTCAGGTCTCATCATCGGTTACGAATGGCTTAGCCAATAGGCTTTGTCGGCAGCCAAGCCAGACGGCATCGATCGCTTCGAACGGTACGGAACGGACCTGCCTCACGTTGCATGAGGCAGGCCCGTTTGTTTACAGCACTCTACTTTACATAACATATATTATCGCGAATAGATAGAAGAGACCAAAAGTTTAACGATCCCTGGCTCTTTCTCATAGTAAACAGCAGATATAGCAGTGCAAGCGATTCAGCCTCACAACGCTAGGACGCATGGTTCAGGGATTGCAGGTATTCATAGGCAGACGTGGCAGCGATTGCGCCGTCAGATGCAGCGGTGACAACCTGCCTCAACCGCTTGGAGCGCATATCTCCGGCACAGAACAGACCGGGCGTGTCCGTAGCCATGGAGTCGTCGGTCTTCACGCCGCCGTCCGGTCCAAAGGAAACAAGCGGACGGACGAGCTCCACAACGGGATCGTTGCCGGTGAACACGAAGATACCGGCGCTGCCTTCTTCGATGGATTCCGAGTAAAGCTCGTTCGTATCCGTATGGGCAAAGGTAATTGATCCGATGAAACGCTCCCCCGTTACCTCAACAATACTGGTTAGGTACCTAACCTCAACATTGTCTTGATCGAGCAGGAGGTCGACGCGGCCTCGGGATGCACGGAACTCGTCTCGTCTCACGATCATGATGACGCGCTTGGCTATCTTAGATAGAAAGAGTCCCTCCTCGCATGCGGAGTTCCCCCCACCGACGACGTAGACTGTCTTATTTCGATAGAACATGCCGTCGCAGGTTGCGCAGTACGAGATTCCACGGCCCTTGAAAGCGTCCTCCCCCTTGAAGCCGGCGGAACGAGGAACCGCGCCGCTGGCGACGATAATCGAGCGCGCCATCAAGGTCTCGCCGTTCAGATCGACCTCGAATCCCGAATCCACCGAACGGATCCGGTCGATCGAACCGTACTCAAAAGATGCGCCTGCAGATTCAGCATGCGCCCGCATAAGCTCCCCAAGCTCGGCACCGCCGATATCGGGAAGACCGGGATAGTTGTCGACGAGATGGGATGTGGCGATCTGGCCGCCCGGAATGCCGCGTTCGACGACGAGAACGTTAAGGCTCGCACGGGCTGCATAGAGGCCGGCAGTGCTCCCGGCCGGCCCGGCGCCGATGATGATGGAATCGTAGGTTACGGTATCCATGTGACCTCCATTCATATGGTACTCAGTTTCTACCCTTTATTATGTCGACTGAATCTCAATAGTGGTGTCGACTTTGTGACGTCCGCTGGGTGCCGTAAAATGGTTGCAAGCTAACTATATGCGGAGGACCAGTGACCACCGAATCCCAGGCTGGAGCCCAAATACAACGTGATGCCTCCGTTCAGGACGGCACACCGGAGCCCGTCATCGCCATCGTGCACGCATCGGTCGGCTCCGGGCACAAGGCCGCGGCGAACGCGGTAGCTGAAGCTGTCGAGCGGATGCGTGGAATGGAAGGCGTTCCACGCAGCGTCCGGGTCGATGTGATCGACATACTCGATTACGGACGGATCAGATTCGACGGGAACAAGACCGCAGCAGCGTTCACGGGAGCGACGCGGCCCATTTACGACATCACCTGGCGATATACGCTTACGGGCCGCCTGCTTTGGGGAGGCGGTACCGCCTGGTCCCGCGTCATGTTCCCCGCATTCACGGATTACGTTCGAAAACACCGCCCCATGGCGATCATCTGCACGCACATCACGGCTGCGAATGTAGCTGTTGGCGCCCGCATGATAACCGGCCAGGAATATCCCGTCGTCTGCATCCCGACCGATTACGAGATCGAAGGCTGGTGGCCCCATCTCGAGACCGACCTGTTCTGCGTCGCGACGGAGTTTATGTCCGAAACCCTCCGACCCCGCAAGGTCAAGGAGTCGAACATCCTCATCACCGGCATTCCTGTACGGGGCGGCTTTGAATTCGAGGACTCCAAGGAAGAGGATCGCAAGCGCTTCGGCCTCCCGCTTGACAAAAAGATCGTGCTCGTCATGGCCGGTGCGAGTCTTCCACAGCCGTACGTGAGATTCCGCGCCGCTATAGAGCAGACGCTCCCCTATCTGCGCAGCTTCGAGGATATGCATTTCGTGTTTCTGCCCGGCAAGGATCGGGAATACGCCGATAAGCTGAAGCGCACGTTCTTGGGCATGAAGCTGGAAAACGTTTGCGTCCTAGATTACGTCGAGGACATGGCGTCTTTGATGCATGCCTGCGATGTCGCCGTGCTCAAGTCCGGTGGGCTCGCCGTGACGGAATGCATCTGCGCGCGCCTCCCCATGATCCTGCTGGGAAAGTCCTACGGGCAGGAGAAGGCGAACACGGTCATGCTCACCGGCATCGGCGCGAGCATGCACGCGACGACGGCGCGCGAGCTGATCATCACGCTGAAGCACCTTGATAATAATCCGGCATCTCTCGACGCGATGCTCATCAACGCCGACACGCTTCGTAAGCCCCAAGCCGCCGAAGACATCGTGCGCGCGACGATGCAGAAGACGGAGGAGCCGTGCCGCCATAAGCGCCGTCTCATCGAGTTCTACATCGGCGGCAAGCCTGCGCACATACGGTAGGCATGCCCGGATACAAGGTATAGTATCTGGAAAAGCGAACGGGCCCTGCGGATATCCGCAGGGCCCGTTCGCATCGCAGCACCTGAAATCTAAGCTTAGAGCATCAGGAAGTACAGCAGGAACGCAATCGCAGCGACCCACATAAGCGGCCGGACCTTCTTGAACTGCCCGGTCACGGTCGCCACGACGACATAGGCGATGAAACCAAGGCCGATACCGTTGGAAATCGAATACGTGAACGGAATACCAGCGATGATCATGAACGTCGGGAAGCCCTCGAGGATATCGCTCCAATCGATGTCGACGACGTCGCTCATCATGAGGAAGCCGACGTACACGAGCGCGCCGCAGGTGGCAGCAGAGCTGATGCAGCTGATGACAGGCGAGAAGAAGGCGGCGAGCAGGAACAGGATGCCGGCGAACACGGAGGTGAGGCCGGAACGGCCGCCGTCGGCAGCACCAGAAGCGGACTCAACGAACGTGGTGATGGAGGATGCGCCGAGAGCGCCGCCGGCGATAGCGGCGACGGAGTCGACGATCAGGATGGGCTTGATGTCCTCGACCTTGCCGTCATCGGTGAGGAATTCGCCCTGCTTGGCGACGGCCATGGCGGTGCCCATGGTGTCGAAGAAGTCGCTCATCATGAGGGAGAAGGCGAAGAGAAGCAGCGAGGGCGTGGTGATGGCCTTGACGACGCCCATGACACCGTCAGCGTCGGCCTGGAAGGGGGCGCCGAACGTGGTGAAATCGAGCGGCGCGACGATGCTCGACGGTGCAGCGGTGACGCCCAGGGGGATGCCGCACACGGCGGCGATCAAGATGCCCCAAAGCAGAGCGCCCTTGACGTTCATGGAGGACAGCACGACAGTCGCGACGATGGAGATGAGACCGACCAGGAAGACGGGGTCGGTCACGGCGCCGAGGCTGACCATGGTAGCCTCGTTGGCAACGATGATGCCGCCGTCCTTGAGGCCGATCATCGCGATGAAGAGGCCCAAGCCGATGGAGATACCGTGGCGCAGGGAAACGGGAATGGCGTCCATGATGGCCTCGCGAAGGCCGCAGAGCACCAGCAGCAGAATGGCGATGCCCTCGACGAAGATGATAGCCATGGCGGTCTGCCAACCGAGACCCATGCCACCGCACAGCGTATACGCAACGATGGAGTTGATGCCCATACCGGACGCGCAAGCAAGCGGTCGGTTGGAGAACAGGCCCATCGCGATGGTCATGATGCCGGCACCGACGCAGGTCGCGGTAACAGCGGCCGAAACGGGCACACCGCCAGCCTCGAGAATCAGCGGGTTCACGACGATGATGTACGCCATAGCGAGAAACGTCGTGAGACCAGCGCGCAGCTCAGTCGAAACAGACGAGTTGCGCGCTCCCAACTTAAAGAACGAATCCATAATCTCCCCTTTTCAAAAGTACAGTTCGCGCAGGGTGCGCATTATGTTCTCGGCGCGGATCATTCCGTGCCGCTGGAACCGAATCCTCCGGTGCCGCGATCGGTGTCATCGAGTTCGTCGACCTCGAGAAGCTCGACGACGGGAACGCGCTGGATGACGAGCTGAGCAATACGTTCTCCGCGCTCGATATGAATGACATGATCGGGATCGAGGTTCACCGCGATGATCTTGAGTTCGCCGCGATAGTGGGCATCGATGAGCCCTGGGGTGTTGGCGATGGAAAGACCCTGTTTAAGCGCCATGCCGCTACGGGGCTGAACGAACCCGGCGTACCCGTCGGGAATGGCGATGGCGAGCCCGGTTGGGATGAGCGCCCGCCCATGCGGGACGATATCGGCGGACTCGGAAGCCCTCAAATCAAGGCCGGCATCGCCGGCATACGCATAGGACGGAAGCGGGACATCGGGATCGAGTCGTTTGATGCGAACTTCAATATCGGACATGTGCCTACCTCAGCTTATCGAGTTCCGAAAGGAACTCCTCGATGTTCTGGAAGTCGCGATACACGGAGGCGAAACGAATGTAGGCGACCTTGTCGATCTTCTCGAGACGCTTGAGAACCATGTCGCCAAGCTCATGTGAGCTGACAGCGGTAAGCGTACGGGATCGAAGCTCGCGCTCGATATCATCGATGAGACCATTGAGGGTAGCGAGATCGATATCTCGTTTCGAGGTGGCGCGCATAAGGCCGACGAGCAGCTTGTTGCGATCGAACGCCTGGGACGAGCCGTCGCTCTTCATGACCTCAATGGGATCCTCGCAACGTTCGAACGTGGTGAAGCGGTAGCCGCAAGAGCGACATTCGCGACGCCGCTTGATGGCATTCGTCGCGTCCTGCATACGGGAGTCGATGACTCTGGTATCTCCCCCACCGCATTTGGGACAGCGCATCGGCACCCCCTCGTATCACAACAACTGGACAAGAATACCACGAATCCGGTGAATAGAGAGAGGTTTTCCGCAATCGAAACAGGCCAGAACAGAAACCTGGGCGCTGCCATGCAGCTCATGCCATACCCGACGAAGGAGCGCCGACCTTATTCGGCTGCGACAAATAGTGTCTGTCCAGGAGCAAGCACAGCATGCTCGAGCTCGTTCCAGCTCTTCATGAGCCGCACGGTGTCCTCGGTGGACATGCCGGAAACGGGATGGCTTTCAGCCAGGCTCCACAGAGAATCGCCTGAATCCACGACGATCTGCTGGGTCGCCGTACCCATGAGCGCATGCTCGAATTGGATGCGGCCGAACACCGAAGGGAGGATCGAGAAGACCAGAACGCATGCGGCCACGGCGAACCCGAGGGCCCGGAACGAGGCAAGCGGAACCGAGGGGGCCGGCTGCGGACTCGGCTCCAAGCGACCCCTTCCCCCCGTGATGACCGTGAACACGGGGGCATCTTCGCGGGCGCGGTCGAGTGCGAGATTTCCATCGGTCATCTTTACTGCGTTCATCTGGGACTCCCCTCTATCAAATCTGTCGAGATAGGTATACCGGCCCGTGTGGACAAATATGATGTGGCGCGAGAACGGATGTTCGTATATGATTATGTTCGAACAGTTGTTCCTGTCAAGCTATATTCGAACAAATGTTTCGTCGGAGAGGAGCCGTCATGGCACGGAAGGTAACCAAGCGCCAGCAGCAGATCTATGACTTCATTCGCTCGTATCAGCTGGAGAAGGGGTATCCGCCCAGCGTTCGAGAAATGGCTGCGGCGGTCGGCCTCTCCTCCCCATCCACCGTGCACGCACATCTCGCCGCACTCGAGGAACACGGCCTTATTCGCCGCGATGCGACTAAACCCCGAGCCCTCGAAGTCTTCAACCAAGACGGCAGCTCCGCTAAGCCCGCGGAGAGCGCCGAGTCCTCATCTGGCCGGGGCACGGTATCGCTCCCCCTTGTGGGCCGCGTGGCGGCAGGCATGCCCATCCTTGCCGAGCAGAACATCGAGGACACGCTCACCCTTCCCACGGAGATTGTCAGCGACGCTAGCTCCTTTATCCTTGAGGTCCACGGCAACTCGATGGTCAACGTCGGCATCTACAACGGAGACTATATAGTCGTTCGAGAGCAGAAGAGCGCGATGAACGGGGAGATCGTCGTGGCCATGATAGACGGGGAGGCCACCGTCAAGACGTTCTACAAAGAGCGCGGACGCGTCCGCCTTCAACCCGAGAATGACGCCATGGAGCCGATTTACGCCACGAATCCAGTGATTCTCGGCAAGGTGGTAGCCCTCCTGAGACGCCTGTAGAGTCATGACACAACCCGCCCCCGAGAGCCACCGCACGCGCCTCTGCGCGTTCGATACGCTGCGCGGCTTCACCGTCTTGTCCATGGTTGCCTTCCATGCTTGCTACGACGCTGCATACATTTATGGTTTCAGCTTGCCCTGGTTTACCGGCACGCCGCTTCAGGCGGTCTGGCGTTCTTCCATCAGCTGGACATTTTTATTCTTAGCAGGATGGATGGTCAGCCAATCGCGCAGCAACGGCCGGCGTGCCGTGAAATACGGCGCGCTCGCCATGGCCATATGGGTGGCGACCTCGCTGACAGCGATCGATACGCCGATATCATTTGGCATCATGTACTGCATGGCCGCCTCCACCGCCATAACCGCCATCTCAGCACCGCTCATTCGCCGCTGCAGGATGTCGGTTGCGATGCTAGCTGCGAGTCTTGCCCTATTCGCCCTGACGTCATCGCTTCCAAGATCCATCTATCCCGTTGAGGGGCTCGCATGGCTCGGCCTGCCGGGCCAGGGGTTCGTATCCGGTGATTACTACCCGCTGCTCCCCTATGGGCTCATGTACGCGGCAGGTCTGTTCGCGGCGCTCGCATTCATCAAGCGCAATCCATCGGACCCGCCCCGATGGATCACGAAGGACTGGTTCCCACCGCTCACGGCAATCGGTCGCCATGCGCTGGAATGCTACGTCATCCATCAGCCGTTGCTCCTGATAGCATTCGAGGTGTTCACGTCTTAGCGATCAGGCACTTCATACCGCTGGACACGCGCTGCGATTCGCTCAGGGACCCGTGCGACGACGTCTGCGCCGTCAGCTCGGTAATCGAGAGAGATGACATCGCCATACGTCCGAATGAGACTCAGCAGGTCACCCTGAGCGTAGGGTATCAAGAGGCTCATGAGCGTATCGGAGCGCGTTGCCTCAGTAGCGAGCCTATTCAGCAAGCCGTCGAGCCCCCAGCAGGTCGCAGCGGAGAACAGCACCGCGTCGGGATGACGCGCCTGCAGATAGCGGCGCTGATCGGGATCAAGCATATCGACTTTATTGTAGAGCGTGATCGCAGGCCGCTCACCCGCACCGATCTCGGCAAGAACCCGATCGACCGCCTCGATATGTCGCGCAGCATCGTCGTCGGAGGCATCGACAACCTTGATGATGAGGTCGGCCGAGAGCACCTCGGATAACGTGGACTTGAACGCTTCGACGAGACCGTGCGGGAGCTTTTGGATGAAACCGACGGTATCGGTCAGCGTGACCTGCCGTCCGCCAGGAAGCGAAAGCGTGCGAGTGGTTGGGTCAAGCGTTGCAAACAGCTTGTCCTCTGACTCCACATCCGCAGCGGTGACCGCGTTGAGTATGCTCGATTTACCGGCGTTCGTATAGCCGGCAAGCGCAACGCGGAATGCAAGGGATTCCGCACGGGACTTCGATTGAACCCCTCTCCTCCGCTCGACGGTCTTCAACTCACGACGAAGCGATGATATCTTGTCGCGAATAAGGCGACGATCGATCTCGAGCTGGCTCTCACCTTGACCGAATCGGCTTCCGATACCGCCACGCGTCTGCTCCTTGGCAAGATGGCTCCACATGCCGCGCAGCCGAGGCAGAAGGTATTGGAGCTGAGCAAGCTGGACCTGCAACCGCCCCTCCTTCGAATGCGCCCTCAGTCCGAAGATGTCGAGGATCAGCGCGGTGCGATCGATGATCTTCACAGATCCACCGACGCATTTCTCCAGGTACGATTGCTGAGAAGGACTCAAGTCGTCGTCGAACACGACGACGTCGACATCGAGACGGCGAACCATGGACTCGAGCTCTTCAACCTTCCCCGAGCCGATAAAGGATTTGGGGACAGGTCGCTCGAGACGCTGGGTCAACCGGCCCACGCAAACGGCTCCCGCCGATTCGACGAGTCGCTCGAGTTCATCGAGGGAGCGGTCGGTCGGCCAGATAGAGTTTCGCCACTCGATGCCCACGAGTATAGCGCGCTCCGGGATAAGCGCCGTGGAGATGAGACTAACAGCCGACATGGCAGCCCTCCAGCGCTTGCTCGATGCGGCCGGCTGCATCCGAGACGGATAAGCGGTCCATATCAAGCCATTGAATACGGCCGTCGCGCCTGAACCAGGACAGCTGGCGCTTAGCGTACCTACGAGAACGAAGCTTGACGGCGTCAATGGCCTCGTCAAGCGAGCATCGACCCTCGAGGGCATCGATGACCTCTTTATACCCGATAGCCTGACGCGAGGTGAGGGTATCCCCCTGACCCTGCTCGAGCAACGTGCGCACCTCGTCGACAAGACCCTGCTCAACCATGACGTCAACGCGACGGTCGATACGTTCGTAGAGACGGGATCGATCCATCGTCAAAGCGAACTGGAGCGAGCGGTAGCGCTCGCCCGGGTGCGAGAAACCGGAAGCTTGCTTCGCGTAGGAAGTGCCCTCGTCGAGCATCTCCAGAGCACGAATGACCCTGCGGCTGTTATGGGGATGGATGAGCGCCGCGCTCGCGGCATCGCGCTCACGAAGGAGCGCATGGAGTCCCTCGTCACCAAGCTCACCATGAAGCCTCGCGTAGGCACGACGCCTCGTGCTATCCAGCTCGCCAGCGGGAAACTCCATCTCGTCGAGCGCGGCCCGCACATACAGACCCGTGCCTCCGCAGATGACGGGAACGCGGCCAGAGGCAAGCTGGCCATCGATCAGCTTGCGGGCATCGCGTTGAAACAGGGCGGCGGAATACGGCTCGTCGATATCGACGATGTCGACCATGAGAAGAGGGACCGGTCTCCGATCAACAGGCGTCTTGGCGGTCCCGATATCCATGCCGCGATAGACCTGCATGGCGTCAGCGGATATGACGGAGCTCCCGATACGAAGTGCGAGCTCGTCGGCAACGGCGCTTTTTCCGACAGCGGTCGGACCCAAGACGGCGACGACTGGGCCGGGCAAAGCCTTGCTGGTACCGTCGATCATCTAAAATCGCTCGCGATGGAGCCCGCGAGGTACCAGGTCTTAGCGACATCGATATCGACGTCGACAATACGACCGACAAGATCGGCAGGATCGATACCCGCCGGCACGGGTGCGTGAACGGTCTGGTTCTTTGGGCTTTTACCCTGAAGCATACCGGGGTCTTTCTTTGAGGTTCCTTCGATCAGCATGGGTACCGTCGAATGAAGGTCTCGCTGATTGAAGTCGTAGGCGGTTCCCTCGACAACCTTCACAAGCCGGTTGAACCTCTCGAGGACAACCTCGCGCGGCGTTTCGTCGGGCATGTCGGCGGCAGGCGTCCCGGCACGCTTGGAATAGATAAACGTAAACGCTTGCGCATACCTGGCCTCTTGCGCCAGCGCGAGCGTTTGCTCGAAATCTTCTTCCGTCTCGCCGGGAAAGCCCACGATGATGTCCGTGGAAACAGCGATATCGGGAATACGGTCGCGAACCCGATCGATGAGGTCGAGGTAATGCTCGCGGGTATACTTGCGGTTCATCAGCTTGAGAATCCGGTTCGAACCGGATTGGACAGCAAGATGGAGCTGCGGCATGACGGAGGGTACCTCAGCCATCGCGTCGATCGTCTCGGGCAAAAGGTCCTTCGGATGCGAAGACGTGAAGAAGATGCGTTCGATACCGGTATCCCCCACGGCGCGAAGCAGGTCGGCGAAGCGAGGCGAGCCGAAGATGTCGCGCCCGTAGGAGTTGACGTTCTGGCCAAGAAGGGTGACCTCGCGGACACCGGAGCGTACGAGGCCGGTCACTTCATCGACGATCTGCTCGAAAGAACGGCTCTTCTCCCGACCCCGAACATACGGTACGATACAGTACGAGCAGAAATTATTGCACCCGGTCATGATGGGAACCCAGGCATGATAGTTCGTGGCGCGATGCCACGGCATGTCCGTGGCCACACCGGAATCGCCCTCGATGCAGCGGACGCGGCTTCCACCATTTTCGAACACGTCCGCGATCAAGTCGCCAACATGGGCTATGGAGTCCGTGCCGAAAACAACATCGACGTTATCAAGGTTCTTCAAAAGGCCTTCGCCATCCCGCTGCGCGATGCATCCACCCACGGCGACAACCCGTCGGCCGCACGGCGGCGCAGGGAGGCTCTTGCAGGAAGAGCACTGGCCGTAAAGACGGGTATCAGCTGCCTCCCGCACGCAGCATGTCATGAAGATGACGATGTCCGCATCCTCGGGACGAGAGACCTCAAGAGAGCCGAGGGAGTCGAGCAGCCCGCTGACGCGCTCGGAATCATGAAGGTTCATCTGACATCCGAACGTGCGGATGAAATAGGTCTTGCCGTTAAGTATGGAAGTATGCATAGCCTACCCGACTCGAAGGTTGTCATCGGTGAAATCAAACGCATCACCGGTGTGGGATGAAATGGAATGGACGTACACCGAAAGCCGAATCGCGGTACGGCTTTCGCCGTTGATGAGGATATCGGAGAAGACGGGCGCGCAGGAGATGTCGAACCCCGTCGGGATGAGGAATCCGCGGGCGATCGCTATAGCCTTAATGGCCTGATTGACCGCGCCCGCCCCGACGCATTGGATGTTGACGGGAACGCCATCTTTCACCATGCCGGCGATAGCCCCGGCAACTGATGCAGGCGATGATTTACTCGACACCTTCAGGAATTCCATGTGAACCATTTCTCCAGCATATGTAGTGCGTTTAATCTGTTCAAAACAATATCCTATGGGAAGAGGGAGGGCAAGCGTCAGTCATCCTTGCCGATATCGAAGCTGATGGTGATCCGGTCGCGCGTGACTCGAACCTTGGGTTCAGAAGAGCAGCTAAGGTAGTACCGGTCGGCCAAGTCGGTGAAGCATCTCTCGACTGAGCGCGTGAACCGATCGAGATCATCAGAAGAGATCTTCAGACCACGGCGGTCGCGCACGAGATCGACCTCCGCAGGTTTGCGCGATGTCGCCCCGCGTTCGCGAAGAAGGCGCGACGAGACGCTATTCAAAGGCTGAATCAGACCGGAGAGTATGCGATGAGCGGTGCGCTCCGAGACCTCGATGCCGATGCCGTGCGCAATGTCGATAAAATCCGAAGCATCGGCTGCATAACCGAGCCTATCGACGACCGGCAGCTCATCAGGGTCATCGGTAAACAGGTACGTGCTGGCATCGACCGATGATGAGGCATGCGCATAGAGTGTCGCGGCGATCTCGGTCGGAGAGCCAAGGTAAACATCGCAACCATGGAGCTCCTCGAGGGCGAACTCGCATGATGTGCGGATGATGTTGTGGGGGCCCTTCGTGCAGACGACGACGCCGTCGTCACCGCGTGCCGCGGCGGGCCACGTCGACTGATCGGTGCGCTCCGGCAGCGATGTCGTGTCGACAACGATGCGGAACGAGCTTCCAAGCCGAGATCCGGAGGCCACGACATGGGCGGACGTGCAGTTCTGCCGTATGGAGAAGAGGGCCATGCCGCGTCCGTGCACTCCCCATCGATCCATCTTCATGGTCTCGAGCTTCGAGGTCACGCGCGCATCGAAGATCCGCTCACGCATGTGCTCGGGGACACCGACCCCGTTATCGAAGAAGAGGAGGGTGCGCACACCCTCCTCTTTCTGCATGGCGACATAGATCTTGGAGGCGCCGGCATCGCGTGCGTTGCGCAGCATCTCGATGACGACGTCCTCGACATGCTGGATATCATGCTTCGCCTGCCGGCGCTCGGCTTCGGAAACACGGAGCTTTACAAAGCCCTCTCCAAGATTCTCCTCGACGCGGAGGTTTCCCTCCCCCGTCATAGAGGCGATGAATGAGATGAGCTCGTGAGAGTCGCCCATGTCAGCTACTTCGCGATATCGACGGCGCGGCTCTCGCGGATGACCACGACGCGCACCTGACCGGGATACTCCATCTCGTTCTCGATCTGCTGGGCGATGTCGTGGGCAAGGACCGTGGACTGCGCATCAGAGATCTTGTCGGGCTGGACCATGACGTGGACCTCGCGACCGGCCTGCATAGCGTAGGTGCGCTCGACACCGTCATGCGAGTTGGCAATCTCCTCGAGTTTCTCGAGGCGCTTGATGTAATTCTCGGCAGATTCACGGCGGGCACCCGGGCGCGAAGCAGAGATCGCATCTCCGGCCTGAACGAGGACGGCGAGCACCGTATTGGGGTCGACATCGCCGTGATGCGCCTCGATGGCGTGAACGATGACGGGCTTCTCGCCGTAACGACGGGCGAGATCGGCACCGATTACGGCATGCGGGCCCTCGACATCATGGTCGATCGCCTTGCCGAGGTCATGAAGGAGACCGGCGCGCTTTGCGGTCATCACATCGACACCGAGCTCGGCAGCCATGATCCCGCACAACTCGGAAACCTCGAGTGAATGCTGGAGGACGTTCTGGCCGAAGGAGGTGCGGTAGCGCAGGGCGCCGAGGGTCTTGACGATCTCGGGATGCAGGTCATGGATGCCGGTGTCGAAGGCGGCCTGCTCGCCTGCCTCGCGAACGCGCTGGTTAACGAGGTCGGCAGCCTTGTGGTACATCTCCTCGATGCGGGCCGGGTGGATACGGCCGTCTGCGATGAGGTTCTCGAGGGCGACGCGGGCGGTCTCGCGACGGACCGGGTCGAAGCTGGAGAGCACGACCGTCTCGGGCGTGTCATCGATGACCAGGTTCACACCGGAGACCTGCTCGAACGTACGGATGTTGCGACCCTCGCGGCCGATGATGCGGCCCTTGAGGTCGTCAGAGGGGATATGCACCGAAGTGACGGTCACCTCAGCCGTATGGTCGGCGGCGCAGCGCTGGATGGCGAGGGAGATGATCTCCTGTGCGGTCTTGTGGCACTCGGCTCGGACCTGCTGCTCGGACTCGCGGATGATGGAGGCGGCTTCATGCGTCACCTCGCCGCGCACCTTGTCAAGAAGCTCACGGTGTGCATCGTCGCGGGTGAGCTCGGAGATGCGCTCGAGCTCAGAGGTCTGCTTGGCCATGAGCTCATCGAGCTCACGGGAACGCTTGTCGATCTGCCCCGCCTGGCTGGAAAGCTGGTGCTCTCGCTTGTCGAGCGCCTCGTTACGGCGGTCCAGGCTCTCCTCGCGTTGCATGACGCGGTTCTCAAGGGACCGAAGCTCGCGCTTGCGCTGCTTCTCCTCGGCCTCTGCGGCCTGCTTGCCCTGGATGATCTCCTCTTTGGCCTCGAGAAGCGCTTCCTTCTTGAGGGTTTCTGCGGCTCGCTTGGCATCGCCGATAACCTGCTCGGCCTCTGCATGAGCCGACTGAATTTTCGAGTCGGCCTCACGGAGGCTGCCGTTCTTGGCGCTGCGCATGGCGAACACGGCAGCGACGGCCCCGAGGAGGAGGCCAACGATACCGAATACGAATTCCATGCTGTGTTCTCCTTAGTTGCATTCAGACAAAACGGCACGCCACCGTGGGCGTGCTCGACATTTGCTAGGGTATGGTCACCCAATATGAAAGTGAAAGTATCAGTATTCAATCTCATCGATGATGAGCGCATATCACATAACAAATGACATGTTAATCCTACGTTTACATAGGACATCTGTCAAACATGGCGCACGATTAACAGGTTCAGGCATCAAAGGTCGACGGACCCGTTCGTCACGCCCCGTCACGTTCGTTAAGAACGACATCGACGGCGCGACGCGAAGTCGACCAGTCGAAGCCTCGTCCCAGCAGATAGCGAAGAAGTCGCTCACGCGGCTTTTCGTCCGGCACGCGCTTGCGGCGGAGCGCTTCAAGAGCGAGCTCGAACTCCTTGCCTTCGGAAAAAAATATCTCCGGATAGCCGTCCACAGAAGAGGGGTCGATGCCCTTCGTCTTGAGCTCGGCTTCGATCTTGCGCGGGCCCCATCCCCGACGCATGCGCTCCTCAATGAAGTAGGAGGCGAACCTTCCGTCGTCGACATACCTGCGCGACCGCGCCCGGTCGAGCGCGAAGGATATCTCCTCATCCCTGAATCCGTACAAGCGAAGCTTACGCCTCAACTCGGTTTCAGCATGATCGCGTCGAGAAAGCATCTCCGTGACCATAGCGAACGCGACGCGACCCTCAAGGGCGTGCACGGCATCGAAGGCAGCGTCCTCCCCCATCGGAAGCGGCAGGGGGTCTTCGCGCAGTAACCGCCCGACTCGTGCGGGCACGGCGATCTCACGGGTCCTTCCGTCCTCGAGCTCGACAGAGACGGCCGACATGGCCTTGCGCCCAGAAGAGGCCGCCCGAGCACGGGCGGCCTTGTCGGGAAGCACGACATGAAGGGCGGTTACGTCCATGGGCGCGCAGGACTACAGGGAGTCGACGGAGGAAGCAGGCAGAGCGTCAGCGTCGACGGCTTCGCCGGTGGACTCGTCTTCAAAATCAAGGCCGCACGCGACGCGGACGCGATGCTCGATCTCCTCGGACAGCGGAGGATTGGTGCGCAGGAACTCCTTGGCCGCCTCGCGACCCTGGCCGAGCCTATCATCGCCATAGGTGTACCAGGACCCTGCTTTCTTCACGATGCCGTAATCGACACCCATGTCGAGCAGCGATCCCTCCTTGGAAATACCCGTTCCGTACATGATGTCGAACTCTGCGGTCTTGAAGGGAGCGGCGACCTTGTTCTTGACGATCTTGCAGCGAACGCGGTTGCCCACAATCTCGTCTTTCATCTTGATGCTGTCGATGCGCCGGATGTCGATGCGCACGGAAGAGAAGAACTTGAGTGCGCGCCCGCCGGTCGTGGTCTCGGGATTGCCGAACATGACGCCGATCTTCTCGCGAAGCTGATTGATGAAGATGCAGGTGGTCCTGGATTTAGCAAGGGATCCGGCAAGCTTGCGAAGAGCCTGGCTCATCAGGCGGGCCTGGAGGCCGACCGAAGAATCCCCTATCTCGCCCTCGATCTCGGCCCGAGGAACCAAAGCCGCGACGGAGTCGATGACGATGACGTCGATGGCTCCGGACCGAACGAGCATGTCGCAGATCTCAAGCGCCTGCTCGCCGGTATCCGGCTGGGAGATCAGAACCTCGTCGATATCGACGCCGATACGCGCCGCATAGGTAGGATCGAGCGCGTGCTCCGCGTCGATGAACGCAACG
Source organism: Collinsella sp. (assembly GCA_048318985.1). GTDB lineage: Bacteria > Actinomycetota > Coriobacteriia > Coriobacteriales > Coriobacteriaceae > Collinsella. The sequence goes on along the minus strand of DBFEBE010000027.1, from coordinate 6,777 downwards.
ACGCCACCCTGCGCCTGGGCCTCCGCAAGGATCTCGAGCGACAAAGTGGTCTTGCCGGAAGACTCGGGACCATAGATCTCGATGATGCGCCCGCGCGGGACACCGCCGATGCCGAGCGCGGCGTCGAGCGCGAGCGCGCCGGTCGGAATAGCCTCGACCTCGAGCTCGGGCCCGCCATCGCCGTACCGCATGATGGAACCGTCGCCGAACTTCTTGATGATCTCCGCCTTGGTGGCATCGACCATCCTGTCGCGTTCCTCGCCGTACGTGCGCTCATGGATCTGGCGCGCCGGTCCTGAACTCTTAGCCATGCCGTTCCTCCCTTGTTCTCAGTGCCCTCATACTGTAAACGAACAGCTGTTCGCGGTCAAGGGCATATCCTGAGCATACGCGCAGGCAGCCAACGCAGATATCGGGGAATCGAACATATGCATGATATGGAAACCGCAATGTCCCGCCCAAACCAAACGAAGCCGCGCGGACGGGACGTTTCCGGAGGTAGCGGCCATAAGCGAGATGCTGTCAGCCCCCTTGAGACCAAGATGGAGCCTGCCCATGGGGCGCGAGCGGGCGTCGGGCGGACCTCGACATCACGTACAATCTACATGAACCGGCAATCTCATCGATGTTGTGCAGCAGGGGCGCCGCCCCGCCGAACGGCGCCCCTTACCACATGGCGCAAATCGAAATGAGAACCGCCTCAGCCCCGCGCTCTAAGCGCAAGCCTCAAAGCGGCCGCGACCGCCTGACGGCGCACCTCAGCACGGTCGCCGGAGAAGACGTGTCGCTCGCTGCTTACGAAACCGCTCTCGGCATAACCGATATACACCGTGCCGACCGGATCGCTTTCCGTACCGCCGCCAGGCCCGGCAAACCCGGTAAGGCTGACGGCGCAGGAGCTCTCGAACAGGCGGAGCGCACCGACCGCCATCTCGCGCGCCGTCTCATGCGAGACTTCGGTGTGGGCGGCGATGGTGGCGGGCTTGACGCCCAGAACGCGTTCCTTGACCTCGTTCACGTACGTGACGGCCCCGCCGCGCAAGACGGCGGAGGCACCCGGGACCCCAGCGACCGATGAGGAGGCGAGGCCGGCGGTCAGCGACTCGGCGAACGAGATGGTCTCGGAAGCGAGGCGCAGCGCTTCGACGAGCTCGCGCGCTACGGCATCGGCCTCATCGGCATGGCGTGGCTCGAAACCGCCCATAACCTAGACCGAGAAGACGATGTGCCGCAGGTTCCAGAAGTACTGAGCGCCGGAGACGACAGTGAGGATGACGGCGGCGACCATCGTAACCTGCGCAATCATCTGAACGGCAAGGGCGACCGTAGAGACGCCGGCACCGGCACCCCAAAACGCCAGCACGATGCCGAGCAGATAGGAGCAGAGAGAAACCATGGTGACCGCCGTTTTCCATTTACCGAGCTTGTCGGCTGCGACGACGACACCGTTGGCGCTCGCGACCATGCGCAGGGCGCTCACGAGAAACTCCCTCAGCAAGATGATGAAGACGAACCACACGTTCACGAAGCCATGCTCAAGCAAGATGAGCAGAGCGGAGAACACGAGCAGCTTGTCGGCGATCGGGTCGAGGAACTTACCGAAGTCCGTAACCTCGCCGCGCTTGCGGGCCAGATCTCCATCGACCTTGTCGGTGGCGCTCAAGAGAACATATAGCACGAACGCGAAGAGCGCCCATGCTGCGGCAGCCGACATGGCGGAATCACCCGAACGCCGCGCGAAAGCGAAGGATACCTCGCTCGCGATCATGAACAGCGGGATGAACGCGATGCGTACACAGGTGACGACATTGGCGGGGGTCCAGATGCTCGTGATCTCCTGTCCCTTGGCGTTGACAGCCATGCAACTACTCCTCAACAACCTCGCCGACCAGCTCATAGCAGAAGCTGTCGGTAAACCTGACCTTCAAGATATCGCCCACGGCGGCCTCATCGATATCGAGGTGGACCGCGCCGTCGCAATCGGGGGCCTGGAACCAGGCATGGCCAATGAGCTCGAGGCCGGTCTCGGTCTCCTCGACACCGTCCACGATCACGTCGGCCGTGGTGCCGACGCGGGCTGCGGTGGCGGCGAAGCCGAGAGACTCGGCGAGGTCCAGGCCCGCCTGGGTTCGCTCGATCTTCACGGCCTCATCGAGCTGGCAGTCCATCTTGGCGGCGCGGGTGCCCTCCTCGGCGGAATACTCGAACACGCTCGTGTAGTCGAAGCCGGTGCGATCCATGAACGCGAGCATCGCCGAGGCCTCGTCTTCGGTCTCACCCGGAAAGCCGGCGAGATACGTGGTGCGAATGACCATATCGGGAATCTCAGTGCGCAAGCGGGCGAAAAGCTCGTCCAGCTCCTCTTCGGAACCCGAGCGGTTCATGGCGGAGAGGACACGTGCGGAGCAGTGCTGGACCGGGATATCGATATACGGAAGCACTTCGGGGGTATCGCGGATAGCAGAGATGAGCTCGGGGGTCATGCCCTCCGGCTGCAGGTACAGGACTCGAATCCATACCTTCTCGGGGCGGACGACCTCGGCCACCGCGACCAGAAGCTCCGCGAGGGTGCGCGGTCCCTCGACCGATTCCTTGAAGTCGGAACCCCAGATGCCCGTATCCTGGCCGATGAGCACGAGTTCGCGCACGCCGCCCGAGACGAGCTCGCGCGCCTCGGCGAGGATGGAGTCAGCGCTCCTCGAGGCGTAGCGACCGCGAATATAGGGGATGGCGCAGAAGCTGCAGAACCGGTCGCAGCCGTCGGAGATCTTGAGATAGGCGACAGCGCCCTCGACCGTGCGCTTTACGTCGGGGACCGAAAGCTCATAGCGGGCAGAGCGCCCCAGCACTCGATCGACAACGGAGACGATGCCGTCCTCCTCATCGGCGGGAACGAACGCGGCGACCTCGGGGAGCTCCTCCGGCAGATCCTCGCCATAACGGGAAGGAAGGCAACCGCACATGACGATCGGCGTCGACCGCACGCCGTCGTGAACCTCCTCCGCGAGCTGAAGGGTGCACTCGATGCTCTCCGACGAGGCGGAGGCAAGGAACGAGCAGGTGTTGACGATCACGACGTCCGCCTCAGCGGAATCGTGGGCTTCGGCGTATCCCGCGGCGTTGAGCAGGGAGCGCATGCGGTCGGTGTCGACCTCGTTCTTCGCGCACCCGAGGGTGATGTACAGGATTGACTGCTTGGACTGGCTCATATAGCGGTTGGAACCTCTCTTGTAGTCGATGAGACGGGATTAACGGTAGTTGGTGAACTGCAGGGGCTGACCGTAATCCTGTTCACGCAAAAACTGGATGACCTGCTGGAGAGCGTCCTTGGAGGCGCTGGTGACGCGCAGCTTATCAGACTCGATGGTCACCTTGACCTTGGCCTTCAGATCCTTGATGTCGCGGTTGATCTTCTTGGCGGTCGGCTGGTCGATGCCCTCCACGATACGACCGGCGACGCGGACGCTCCCGCCCGAAGCAGCCTGGGGCGCGTCCCAGCTCACGGCCGAGATGTCCACCCCGCGCTTGATGAGCTTGGAGTTGAGGACATCGATGACCTGACGCGCCACGAAGTCCGCGGGCGCGCTGACGGTGAAGAGGGCGTCCGCCTTGGAGAGCTCGACGCTCGCACCGGAATCTTTAAGGTCGTAGCGCTGGGCGATCTCGCGGACGCACTGCTGATAGGCGTTGTCGATCTCCTGCATATCGACCTGGGAGACGACATCGAAACTGGAATCCTTGGCCATCGCTGGCTCCTTTCTGTCTGCGCTACGCCTCGGCGGAAGCGCTGGGGTCGTCAGTTGCGCCGTCACCCTCGGAGCCGTCGGTGGCGGCCTGCGTGGTGACGGGCTTGGGTACGGTCACGGAGAGCTTGGCAACGCCGGAGGTCTTCGAATCCCACGAGAGCTTCTTGCCGTTTTTCGTGACCTTGACGGCGGATGGCTCGCTGGCGGTGATCTCGAGCGACTCGGTCGGGGTGAACTCCATGCTGAACGGTCCCACGGCGTTATGCGAGTACGCATAGGTACCGTCAACCTTGACCTCGACGAACGAGCTCTCTCCATCCGCGATGGAGACGGTCACCTTGGTCTGCTCGACGGTAGCTGGATCCCCCGACGCGGAAGCATCCGGCGTGCCCGGGGAGACGGCGGCATCGGCATCGGCGTCCTCATCAGCGTCGACCGTGGATGCCGGCTGCTCGGTCGCGGCGGGCGTCTTGGCGCCGTCCTTGTCTGTCGCGGGCGCCGGGGAGCAGCTGCGGACAAACAGGATGACGACAAGGACGAGAAGCACGGCGATCACGCCGAGCGCCCCGATGAGCAGGCGAGGATCGTAGAGAAGCCCTCCCGCAGCGGGGCGGGAGGCACCGGTGCGGGAGGTACGCGGGCTCGAACCGCCGATGCGGCCGGAGACGCCGGACCCTCTCTGTCCGCGCACGACCTGGCCGTCTCGCCCACGTCCCCCGTCGCGATGGGGCCGGCCGGAACCGCTGTAGGAACGCCCGGAGCGAACAGGGGACCCGGCCCGCGGGTCTCGCTGCAGGCCATGGGGAACCCGATCGCCGCTCGCGAGCGCGGGACGCCCCGAACCGTAGCGACCGGATCCGGCGGGCGGAAGGTTGGCGGCGCGGCGCTCGTTGCCGGCGACGCGCATCGGGACGTGGCCCGAGGTGGTATCGGAGACATACCCCGCCTGCGGAGGGCGCTGCCCGAACCTGGAGCTGGGAAGCTGCGTGTCGACCATCATGAAGCGGCCGGCGCTCGAGGAGCTGCGGGGAACGGGCTCGCTCGCGCCCTCCGCGAAGCGGCTGCCCGCGGACTCTCCGGTACGCTCGAACACGTAGAGCTCATCGAAGTAGGCGCCCACGACCTCCCGGGGATTGAGCCCAAGGAAGCGGGCGTAGCTCGAGATCATGCCCTGCGCGTATCCGCGAGGGGGCATGGCGGCGAAGTTGCCGGTCTCGAAGTACTCGATGATCTGCGGGCGCATCTTGATGGTATTCGCCACCTGCTGAATGGAAAGACCCATCTCGCGGCGGCGATTCAGCAGCATCTCGCCGAATCGGCTAGCCATCACAAGCCTCCAAATCCATCGTCTTCGGTCATCTGAGCCTCGACGGCCCGAAGTGCGGCGAGCCCCTCCTCGTCGAGAAGAACCTCGCGCGGCTTCGATCCGTCGGGCGGGCCGACGACGCCTTTCTCTTCAAGCATATCCATGATACGACCGGCGCGGGCGTAACCCACCTTGAGGCGACGCTGGAGACCGGAAGTGGATCCGAGTTGGGATTCGACGACGATCTGGGCGGCCTCCCAGATCAGCGGGTCGTCATCAGCAGGTTCATGACCCGCTGCGCCGGAAGCGGACCCGACCATGGCCGGGGCGACGGCGGAGAGTATCTCCTCGTGGTAATCAGGGGCTCCCTGCTCCTTGACGAACTCGACGACCTGGTTGATCTCGTCATCCGAAACGAAGCAGCCCTGGATGCGCTTGGGCTTTCCCCAATCGACCTTGGAAAACAGCATGTCGCCATAGCCGGTGAGCTTCTCCGCCCCCATCTGGTCGATGATCACGCGGCTGTCGATGCCCGTCGCGACGTTAAAGGCGATACGATTGGTGATATTGGCCTTGATGAGGCCCGTGACCACGTTGGAACTGGGGCGCTGCGTCGCCACGATGAGATGGATCCCCGCAGCGCGGCCGAGCTGCGCGATGCGAACGATCGAGGCCTCGACGTCTTTGCCCGCAACCATCATGAGATCCGAAAGCTCGTCGATGATGATCACGAGATAGGGCATCTTGGCGGGCGGGTTGTCGTAATGCTCAAACTCGCCGGCCTCCTTCTTGGCGTTGAAGGTCGAGATGTTGCGCACTCCGATGCGCTCGAACACCTTGAGTCGGCGCTCCATCTCCGATACGCCCCACTGCAGCGCGCTCGCGGCCTGCTTGGGTTCGGTGACCACGGGGACATAGAGATGCGGAAGCCCGTTGTAGCCAGCGAGCTCGACGCGCTTGGGGTCGACCATGATGAGGCGGACGTCTTCCGGCGTCGAGCGCATGAGCATGCTCATGACGATGGAGTTGATCATGACGGACTTGCCCGAACCGGTCGTGCCGGCGATGAGCAGGTGCGGCATCTTGGCGAGGTCCGCCACGATGGGGGCGCCCTCTGCATCGCGCCCGATGGCGAGCACGAGCGGACCGCCCTTCGCATACGGGAGCACATCGCCGAGGTTGACGTTCTGGCGCGTGCGGTTGGGGATCTCGATGCCCACCAGGGAGGTGCCGGGGATGGGCGCGAAGATGCGAACCGACGTGGAGGCGAGGGACAGGGCGATATCGTCCTCGAGGCTGGAGATGCGGCTCACGCGCTCGCCTTCACCGGGCTGGACCTTGAACGTCGTGACCGTCGGGCCGGAAATCCATCCGACGACGCGCGAATGGAGGTTGAACTCCGCCAACGTGGACTGGAGCGCGTTGGCGGTCTGCTCGAGCTCCTTGTCGGAGCTCGCGGACTTTGCCGAGGCGGGATTGTGACGCAGGATGGATGCAGGCGGGAGCGTAAGGGTCTCGGGAGAATCGGGCTTGCCGTCGGCATGCCGGTCCACGACGGGCGCCGAGACGGTGGGGTCGTCATCCTCCGAGACGGAGGGTTCGCTGGGCTCATGGTCGGAATCGACAGCAGACGAGGGGACCGCGTGCTTGCGCAAAAACTCGGGGACGGCCGCCGACGGGGCGGATACGGAGGGTGTGGACGTGGCGCCGTCCTCCTCGTCGTCC
>DBFEBE010000026.1:0-7369 GCA_048318985.1 Collinsella sp. | reverse complement strand
GCCTATCTGACGTGGAGGCTCATCACCTTCATCGCGCCGACGATCGCCGCGGCGCCCCTTTTTGGACTGAGGAGCACGGGCGGCGCGAGCGTCCGGATGCGCGCCGCGCGTCTGCTCGGCGGGCATCGCGGCGTTCGGGGCGCGTCGTCCCAGCCGTCTTCAGACCCTTCCGTACGGCACCGTTTCGAGGTCAAGCGCGGGGTTCGCGACCGCACAGCCCTTCGATAGGGCGAGGGCCCGCGGTCCCCTGCGGGACGGCGGGCCCTCGCCATGCCGATCGACCTTGACGATAGGTTTAGTCGAGGTCGATCGCGCTCTCGTCGTCCTCGTCGTTCTCAAGACAGGCTACGGCGATCCGGCGCTTGAGCTCGTCGATGCCGGCTCCCGTCTGGGACGAGGTGATGAAGATCTGCTCGCCGGAGAGACCGAGCTGCTTGCGGATGCTCGCCAGCTGCTTCATCTGCTGACTGCGGCTCAGCTTGTCGGCCTTGGTGAGCGCGACGACGAAGTTGAAGCCGCCCTCGCGCAGGTAGTCGACCATCTCGAAATCGAGCTTGCTGGGATCGTGCCTGATGTCGACGAGCGACACGACGAGATTGAAGCTGCGCGGGCTGTCGAGGAACTCTCCGATCAGGAGCGCCCAACGGCCGCGCTCGGACTTGGAGCGCTGCGCGAACCCGTAGCCGGGTAGGTCGACGAAGTGGATGCCGTCGGCTTCGAAGAAGTTCACGTTGGCGGTCTTTCCCGGCGTGCTCGAGACCTTCACCAGGCCCTTGCGGCCGAACAGCTTGTTCATGATGGACGACTTGCCCACGTTGGAGCGTCCCACGAAGCAGACTTCAGGGCAGGTCGATTCGGGTATCTGCGAGGTCTTGCCGTAGCTGGCGACGAAGTGGGCGAGGTTGTAGTTGATATCGGAATCGGCCATGGCCCTTCTCCAATCATGTTCGGCCCGCGCCTTCGCGCGGGCGGCCGTTACAGGGTGGCGAGGTCCTCGCCCTCGAGCGCGCGGATGATATCGAGCGTGACGGAGCTCGCCGTGCGCGCGTACTCGTCCAGATCGAAGACGCGGTCGCAGAAGGCGTCGTACGCCTCGTCGCAGTTGTCCGAGACGGCGCGCAGGACGAGGCAGGGTATCTCGTTTTTTGCCGCGACGTGGGCGATGGCGGCGCCCTCCATCTCGACGCAGTCTGCGCCCGTGGCGGCGACCGCCGCCTCGCGCATCGCAGCGCCGGTCACGAAGCGGTCACCGGTCGCGATGGTCCCCAGCAGGCAGCGCGGGGCGTCGGCTTGGCCGTCGCGGCCGAGGTCGATGTAGCCGTGCGCGGCGAGGACGGAGCGCGCGATGCGGGCGAGGGCGGCAGACGATGCGAACTCCTCGAGGCCGGGCGCGCTCTCCGCGATGAGGGCGGTGTCGGTGTCGAGGTAGCGCAAGGTCCTGCCGACAACGACGTCGCCGATGTGCAGGGCGGGATTGAGTCCTCCCGCAATGCCTGAGAACAGGAGCGCCTCCGCGCCGTACCTGCTCACGAGGTGCTGCGCCGCGGCCGCCGCGTTCACGGTGCCCATGCCGGCGACCGTAGCCACCACGCGGATGGCCCCAAGGGAGCCCTCGGCCACCGTAAGGCCGGCCTCCTTGCGCTCGGTGCCCCCCTCGAGCTCTGCGAAGACCTGGCGAACCTCTTTCTCAAGCGCTCCGATGACGGCGACGGTGCGTGCCATATGGCTCCAATCCGGGGCGGCCCGGTGTCGCGCCGCGCCCATCGATGTGTTCGATTCGAAAACTCATTGCTATATCCTACCTGCTCGGGCGCCGCCGCGCCCCCGGCGCGGCGCATCCCACAGGAATCGCCCTTCGAACGCGGTGACCGCCCGGGCGCCCCTTCGCGCGTTTTTTATTGCGGCCCTATTACCGCTTTGTCCTCCCGCTTCGATGTGCGGTACTCTTTCTTAGGAAATGACGTCTGGATGCAGCGCCGCCGTCCGGTCCCGCACCTTGTCGCAGGCGCAACCCGAAGGGAGCCCACCATATGGCAGATCTCACCGAACGCTTCGGCACCATGGTCTTCTCCGAAGACGTTATGAAGCGCTGGCTGCCCAAGGACATCTACAAGAAGCTCGCCGCCACGATCGAGGAGAGCCAGCCGCTCGACCTTGATGTGGCCAACGCCGTGGCGCACGCCATGAAGGAGTGGGCCATCTCCCACGGTGCCACGCACTATGCGCACTGGTTCCAACCGCTCTCGGGCATCACGAGCGAGAAGCACGACAGCTTCCTCGAGCCCAATCACGACGGCACCGCCCTCACGAAGTTCTCGGGCAAGGCGCTCATCAAGGGCGAGTCCGATGCCTCGAGCTTCCCCAACGGCGGCCTGCGAGCCACCTTCGAGGCGCGCGGCTACACGGTGTGGGACGCCACCAGCCCCGCGTTCATCAAGGACGACGTGCTCTGCATCCCCACGGCGTTCTGCTCCTACACCGGCGAGGCGCTCGACAAGAAGACGCCGCTGCTGCGCTCCATGACGGCCCTGGACATCCAGGCGAAGCGCGTGCTCGCCCTGTTCGGCAAGCATCCCAAGAAGGTCGTGCCCAACGTGGGGGACGAGCAGGAGTACTTCCTCATCAAGAAGGAGGCGTACCGCAAGCGGCGCGACCTGGTCATCACCGGACGCACCCTCTTCGGCGCCGCGCCCGCCAAGGGCCAGGAACTCGAGGAGCACTACTTCGGCGCGATCCGCCCCACCGTCTCGGCCTACATGAAGGACCTCGATAACGAGCTGTGGGCGCTGGGCATTCCGTCCAAGACGAAGCACAACGAGGTCGCGCCGTGCCAGCACGAGCTCGCCCCGGTGTACTCCGAGCTCAACGAGGCCGTGGACAACAATCTCCTCATCATGGAGAAGATGAAGCTCATCGCGAGCCGCCACGACCTGGTGTGCCTGCTGCACGAGAAACCCTTCGAGGGCATCAACGGGAGCGGCAAGCACAACAACTGGTCGCTGGGCACCGCCGACGAGAACCTGCTGGATCCCGGTGACACGCCCGAGGAGAACCTGCAGTTCATCGTGTTCCTCACCGCGGTGATCGAGGCCGTGGACAAGTATCAGGACCTGCTGCGCGCGAGCGTCGCGAGCTGCGGCAACGACCATCGCCTGGGCGCGGACGAGGCGCCCCCGGCGATCATGTCGATCTTCTTGGGCGATCAGCTCACCGAGGTGGTCGAGATGATCATGGACGGCGAGGCGTCCGTCCACGCCACCACCGACACGCTCGATCTGGGCGCCGTGGTGCTGCCCAACCTGGAGCAGGACAACACCGACCGCAACCGCACCAGCCCCTTCGCCTTCACCAACAACAAGTTCGAGTTCCGCGCCGTGGGCTCCGAGGCCAACGTGTCCGACGCCAACATGGTGCTCGACACGGCCGTGGCGCAGGCGCTGCGCGACTTCGCCGACGCCCTCGAGGGCACGACCGCCGAGGGCTTCCAGGAGGCTGCGCTCGAGTACTGCGCCGACCACCTGCGCGAGCACCGTCGCATCCTGTTCTCGGGTGACGGCTACTCCGAGGCCTGGCATGCGGAGGCCGAGGCCCGCGGCCTGGTCAACCTGCCCACCACGGCAGAGGCGCTGCCGGCGTTCGTGGCGCCCAAGAACCTCGCGCTCTTCTCCGAGATGGGCGTGCTCACCGAGGCCGAGGCGGCGTGCCGTTACGAGGTGAAGCTCGAGAAGTACAACAAGCTCATGAACATCGAGGCGACCACCATGGTGCGCGAGGCGCGCCGCACGTACCGCCCGGTGATCACCGCGTACGCCACCAAGGTCGCCAAGGGCCTGGAGACTATCCGGGCTGCCGGCGCCGAGGCTGCGATGGCGTTCGAGCAGGCGACGCTCAACGAGCTGTGCGAGGGCATCACCGCGATCAACATGTCCATCGCTAAGCTGGACGAGCTGCACGCCAAGGCGGAGGGCATCGCCGACGGGCAGGCCCAGGCCGAGGTCTACGCGCACGAGGTCGCGCCCGCCATGGCGGAGCTGCGCGCCGCCGTGGACGCCATGGAGGAGATCGTCGCCGCGGACTACTGGCCCGTTCCCACCTACGACGACATCCTCTTCTACGTGTAGCCCGCTCAGAAAGGGCGCTCAGAAAGGGGACAGGCACTTCTCTGAGGGCTCATCGCGTCGAGGCTGACAGGCCCGGCACCGTTCTACGCGGTGCCGGGCCTGTTTGCGTCCGCCTCAGAAAAGTGCCTGTCCCCTTTCTGAGGTCGCGATCTGAGGCTACAGCGCGAGCTCGCGGGCGACCTCGTCTGCACAGGCCAGGGCGTCGGCGATGGCGTTGACTACCAGCGAGGAGCCGGTTCGCGCATCGCCGCAGGCGAAGACCGCGGCCTCCGGCGCGCCCTGCGTCTTGGGGGCGCAACGGTGGGAAGTCCCCTCCATGACGGGCAGGGGGCGCCCCCGGTCGGAGACGAGCGCACCGAAGGCGTCGAATACGCTCGCCTCCGGGCCGGTGAAGCCGCAGGCGATCAGCACCAGCTGCGCGGGCAGCGTGCGCTTGGTGTCTTCGAGGTGCTGGGGCTTGCCGGCGCTCCAATCCAGATCGACCACGACGGCGCCGGTTGCGGCCCCGGACTCGTCGCGCTCGATCTCGACCGTGTCGACGCCCCATGAGCGCATCTCGCCGTCCATGAGGTCGATGGCTTCCTGCTGGCCGTAGTCCGTCTTGAGTGCGCGGGGCCACTCGGGCCAGGGGTTGGAGCTTAAGGGCCTTTGCGGCGGCTTCGGCAAGAACTCGAGCTGGGCGACGGAGCGCGCGCCCTGGCGCACGGCGGTGCCCGCGCAGTCGTTGCCCGTGTCTCCGCCGCCGATCACCACGACGTCCAACCCTTCCGCGCTGATTCGGGGCACGGCGTCCTCGAGCAGCGCGCGCGTGGCGTCCGTGAGGTAGTCCACGGCGTAAACCACGCCCTGGCCCTGTGCGCCTCGGGCGGTGATGCCGCGCGCGGCGCGCGAGCCGGCGGCGATTACCACGGCGTCGAACTCGTCGAGCAGCTTGTCCGCGACCGCCGGGTCGGCGGCGTCCGTCTTCAGGCGAAACTCGATGCCAAGCTCCTCCATAAGCTTGGTGCGGCGCTCGACCACGCTCTTTTCGAGCTTCATGTTGGGGATGCCGTACATCAGCAGGCCGCCCGCGCGGTCGTCGCGCTCGATGACGGCGACCTGCGCGCCGCGACGAGCGAGCTCCCAGGCGCAGGCAAGGCCGGCGGGGCCGGACCCCACCACGGCGACGCGCTGCGCACCTTCCGGCGCGGGTTCGAAGCGGGCGGGACCGCCATGGGCCCATTCCCAGTCCGAGATGGCGCGCTCGTTATCGTGGATAGTGGTGGGCTCGCCGTCGACCACGTTCAGGTTGCAGGCCGCCTCGCAGAGCGCGGGGCACACGCGGCTGGTGAACTCGGGAAGAGGGCTGGTGAGGGCCAGGCGCGCGGCGGCGCGGTCCCATTGGCCGCGGTACACCAGCTCGTTCCACTCGGGGATGAGGTTGTGCAGGGGGCAGCCGCTGGGGCGCGCGGCGCCGAACGAGATGCCCGTCTGGCAGAACGGCACGCCGCACTTCATGCAGCGGCCGGCCTGTGCGCGGCGCGCGTCCTCGTCCAGCTCCACGTAGAGCGGGTCGAAGTCGCGGACGCGCTGGGATACGGGGCGCAGCGCGCACGCTGCGCGATCGATGTCGAGAAAGGCTCCGGGTTTACCCATGGCCTAGACCTCCTTCTGGTAGCTGGCGCCCGCGGACTGCTGCATGACGCGCTCGTATTCGATGGGAACCGCCTTGACGAAGCGGTCCTTGACGGCCTCGAAGCGATAGAGCAGCTTGATGCCGCGGGGGCTCTGCGTGGCGGCGACGTGCTCTTCGAGCAGGGTGCGAATCCGGTCGAGCTCTGCGTCCGCGGGTGCGCGCAGCGCGATGCCGGCGTCGTTGACGCGGCCGGGCAGCGTGCCGTACTCGTCATAGACGTAGGCGACGCCGCCGGTCATGCCCGCGGCGAAGTTGTGGCCGACCTCGCCCAGCACCAGCACGCATCCGCCGGTCATGTACTCGCAGCCGCAGTTGCCCACGCCTTCCACCACGGCGACGGCGCCGGAGTTTCGCACGGCGAAGCGCTGGCCGGCCAGGCCGTTGATGTAGGCGCGACCGCTCGTGGCCCCGATGAGCGCGACGTTGCCCACGATCACGTTCTCATCGAACTTGTAGCTCGCGGTGGCCTTGGGGCGCACGGAGAGCGAGCCGCCGGAGAGGCCCTTGCCGAAGTAGTCGTTCGCGTCGCCCTCGACGTTCAGGGTGATGCCGGCGGGCAAGAAGGCGCCGAAGCTCTGGCCCGCGGAACCATCGCAGTCGATGGTGATCGATCCTGCCGGAAGGCCGTCGGGGTGCGCCGCGGTGACGGCATGGCCCAGCATGGTGCCGACGCAGCGGTTGATGTTGGCGATGTCGGCGCGGAAGCGTATCGGGCGCAGGTGCTCGCGCGCCTCGGCGGTGTGGGGGATGAAGAGCGTGGCGTCCAGCGTGCGTTCGAGCTGGGAGTCGGCAGCCATCTCGGGCAGGTAGTGCGGGCACGCGGCGCCCGGCAGATGGCTGCCGAAGCTGCAGGCGGCCGGCGCCAGCACGGCGGACAGGTCGACGCGGTTCGCTTTGTCGTTGCCCGCGACCGCAACCTGGCGCAGGCACTCCACATGCCCCACCATGTCCTCGACCGTGGCGAAGCCCAGGCGCGCCATGACCTCGCGCAGCTGCTCGGCCACGAAGAGCATGAAGCGCTCGACGTGTTCGGGCTTGCCGGCAAACCCGTGGCGCAGACGGCAGTTCTGCGTGGCGATGCCCGCGGGGCAGGTGTCCTGCTGGCAGTCGCGCTGCATGAGGCAGCCCATCGCGATGAGCGGCATGGTGGCGAAGCCGAATTCCTCGGCGCCGAGCAGGCAGGCCACGGCGACGTCCGTGCCGTCCATGAGCTTGCCGTCGGCCTCCAGCACGACGCGCGAGCGCAGGCCGTTTTGCACGAGCGTCTGCTGCGCCTCGGCCAAGCCCAGCTCGAGCGGCAGGCCCGCGTGCCAGATCGAGTCGCGCGGCGCGGCGCCGGAGCCGCCGTTGTGACCGCTGATCAAGATCTTGTTGGCGGCGCCCTTGGCCACGCCGGTGGCGATGGTGCCCACGCCCGCCTCGCTCGCGAGCTTGACGCTGACGCGCGCGCCGGGGTTGGCGCACTTGAGGTCGAAGATCAGCTCGGCCAGGTCCTCGATGGAGTAGATGTCGTGGTGGGGCGGGGGCGAGATGAGGCCCACGCCGGTGGTGCTGTGGCGGGTCTTGGCGATCC
>DBFEBE010000025.1:0-11344 GCA_048318985.1 Collinsella sp. | reverse complement strand
CCGGGTTGCCGGCGTAGGTGAGCTTGTCCAGCACGGTGACGTGCACGCCGGGGTGCTCGCGCACGACGTGGTGGACGAAGTTGCTCCCGATGAAGCCGCAGCCGCCGGTGACGACGATGCGGCGGGGCTCGAAGGTGTCGGGCATGTCTCCCCCTAGTACTCGGTGTTCCGGTTGACGAACTCGCCGGCGGCGACGCGCCTGAGGTGCCGTCCGTACTCGGACTTGCCGTAGCGCTCCGCGCAGGCCGAGAGCGTCTCCCGGTCGATCCAGCCGTTCTCGTAGGCGATCTCCTCCAGCACGGACACGGGCATGTCCTGGCTCCGCTCCACGGCGCGGACGAACTCGCCCGCCTCGTGGAGGCTCTCCATGGTTCCGGTGTCCAGCCAGGCGTAGCCGCGGCCGAGGGTCACCACGGAGAGCAGCCCGTCGTCCAGGTACATGCGGTTGAGGTCGGTGATCTCGAGCTCGCCGCGGGCGGAGGGGACGACCTCCTTGGCGCGGGTGCACACGTCGCCGGGGTAGAAGTACAGGCCGGTCACGGCGTAGCTGGACTTCGGGTGCTCGGGCTTCTCCTCGATGGAGACGGCGTCGAAGTTCTCGTCGAACTCCACGACGCCGAAGCGCTCGGGGTCGTCGACGTGGTAGCCGAACACGGTGGCCAGGCCCCGCTCGGTGGCGTTCTCCACGGCGCGGCGCAGGTGGCGGCCCAGGCCGTTGCCGTAGAAGATGTTGTCGCCCAGCACCAGGGCGCAGGGCTCCCCTCCCGCGAACTCCTCGCCGATGACGAACGCCTGGGCCAGGCCGTCGGGGCTGGGCTGGACGGCGTAGGACAGGTTGACGCCGTAGTCCGACCCGTCGCGGAGCAGCCGCTCGAAGTTCGGCAGGTCGGAGGGCGTCGAGATGATCAGGACGTCGCGGATGCCCGCCATCATGAGGACGGACAGCGGGTAGTAGATCATCGGCTTGTCGTAGACCGGCAGCAGCTGCTTGCTGGTGACGGTGGTGAGCGGGTACAGGCGGGTGCCGGACCCGCCGGCGAGGATGATGCCCTTCATGAGGGGTCTCCTTAACTAATATATTTTGCAGACCTTCGACCGATCCTGTTTCCAGCTAGCCTTGCGGCGCAATCGAAGCCAAACGCTACAAATTCCCCGAGTCGCCCCTCTCGGAGCAGCTGCGCGGAGACGGCCTTCACGAGTCTCCCTCCCTCGCCGATCTCCGACGCACCCGTGAGCTCGCCGGCGTGGACTGCAAGGAACACACCGACCTCCCGGTTGCGCCTGAACTGCTGTTTAGGAGTGAGGTTGTGGGAGTGGTAGACGGCGGCAGAGGGCTCGTAGGCGACCTTGTGGCCGGCGACGATGAGGCGCGCCGCCATGAGCATGTCCTCGTTGGTGTTGACCGGGGCGAACCCGCCGCACTCCATGTAGGCAGCCCTGCGGTATGCCGAGCAGACATCGGAGGCGAAGAACGTCTTTATGCCGTAGCTCGGCAGGTCCTCCGCGCCCCTCACGGACGGCTCGTCCGGGTAGTTGAACGCGCGCACGAGCTGCTCGAAGCGGCGGGCGTCGGGCTTGGGGAGCTGCCTGCCGGACACCAGGGCGATCGCCTTGTCGGCCTCCAGCGGAGCGACGAGTCTCTCTATGTAGCGATCGCCCGCCGGCACCGCGTCCTGGGTCATGAACAGGGTGTAGTCGCCGACAGTCCTCATAAACGCCTTGTGCCGCGTGGCCCCGTGGTTGAACTCGGAGCGCTCGATGACGTCGAGCGAAACCCCCCGGCCGGCGTATGACGCCACGATGTCCTGGGTGGCGTCTTCCGACGAGGAGTCCACGACGAGAATCTCGCCCGGCACAACCGTCTGGGACAGGAGGCTGTCCAGCAGCCCCCCGATCTCGCGCCCCGCGTTGAGCGTCGGTATGACCACCGATACCGAAGTCGTCACTTCCCCGTCCTCTCCACGAACATGGTCTTGAAGGTGCGGACGAAAATCCGCAGGTCCAGCGCCAGGCTCGCGTGGCGCACGTAGAAGAGCTCGAGCATCTGGCGGTCGCCGTTCTCCCACGTCGCCGCGTTGCGCTCGGTCACCTGCCACCAGCCGGTGATGCCCGGCTTGCAGGAGAGGAACTCGTCGCGGCCGTTGCCGAACTCGTAGGTCTCCTCGAGCGTCACGGGCCTGGGCCCGATCACGGACAGGTCGCCCGTGAGCACGTTGATGAACTGCGGCAGCTCGTCCAGGCTCGTCCTGCGCAGGAAGCGGCCCACGCGCGTGATGCGCGGGTCGTCGTCGAGCTTCTGCTCGTGCCTCCAGGTCTCCAGCTGCCCGGGCGTCATGTACCGCTCGGGGTTCGAGTGCGCGTCCGGCACCATGCTGCGCAGCTTCCAGATGTAGATCCTCTTGCCGCCGCGCCCGATGCGCTCCTGACGGAAGAATGGCTTGCCCGGGCTGTCGATGCAGATCGCGGCGCACACCGCGGCCACGGGGATCGCCAGGACGGCGCAGACCCCCGCGGAGAAGCAGATGTCGAACGCCCGCTTGACGAAGCGGTAGCCGGCGCCCCCCGGCCTGGGAGCCGCGACGGTGTCGTCCGGCGCCGGGCACTGGAACTCGCCGCGCGCGTAGCTGCGCGGCTGCGGCGGCTCGATGGCGCGCGCGTCGCTCGCGGGCACCGCGGCTGGCTCGGCCGCAACCACGGCCTGCCCGCACCCCGCAGCCCCCGCTACGACGCGCTCTCGCTCTTCTCTTGGTTCACATTGCTGTTCGGACACGGTTTCCTTCGCACGATCCCTAGGCCGATTCTCGTCTCGATCTTGCGTCCGAACATCTCTACTTGGATGAATGCCAGGCTCTTGCGGCGGTTCACGCTCGTGATCCACCCCTCATGCCCCATGAGCGGGCCCTGGGTGACCACGATGCGGTCCCCCTCCACCACGCCCATGCTCATGGGGATGGCGCGGTCGTCCGCGGTCGTGAAGGCGGAAAGCCACGCGCGGTCCGCATCGTCCAGCGGTACGAAGGACTCCCCCATCGTGAGCAGGCGCGTGAACTCCGACACGCCGCGCACCTTGCGCTGCGTCTCGAAGCTCGGCACGAAGCACTCGCTCAGCTCGCCCGGCCCCGCCACGCGCTCGATGACGGCGCACAGCGCCGCCTCCTTGCCGGTGGGCACCTGGATCACGTACCAGCCGCCCGTCCCGTGCGCGCACCGGCGCTCCGGAGCTGCGACGGCCCGCTCCGCGCATGGCGCGGCATGCGCCAGAACGCCTGCCGCAACCTCGCTATCACCAGAGCCTTCACCGAGCTTTGCGCACTCGCCGCACAATGCCCGCGTATCCTCGCATCCCACCATGACGACCCTGCCTTTCCGCCGCTGCGCCGCGCGAACGATACGCACGAAACCCGCACGGGCAGCCGTCCGCGCCGGTCTTCGCACGCCCCGCCCGCTCCCGAGCGCATCGCAGCAGGGCTTCGCCCCGCCGACGCTCGGCCGCAGCTGGCATATTCATCCTCAGGCACGCTCGGGACCCACACCAGGCACCGCCCCGACCATGCAAGATATGTTCGAACTCAAGACATGCAACCGCATGCGGGCCCCCACCGGGCGCACACGGTTCCACGCGCGGAATCCAGCCGTTTGCTCTGGACTCTGCGCAGGGAACCGAACCGTCTAGCTCTTGGAGACCACCTCCAGCCCCACGCGCAGGCCGCGGCCGGACGCATCGCGCAGCACCGGGTCGGTCGCCTGCAGCCATGCGCTGCGACGGTGCCGGTCCACATGGGCGACCAGCCCCTCGCATCCCACGAGCGCGCCCTCGTGCACCACGAGGCGCCCCTCCACCACATCGCCCACCGACATGCGGATCACATGGCGCGCATCGCCGATGCGGCGCATGAAGTCGGCTTCCTGCTGAGACAGGAAGCGCGGCTCGGGCGTGCCGAGCGCTGATTGGGTTGTGATGAGATGGATGCCGAGGGCGGCGAACGCGGGGGTGTCGACGCGCTCGACGAAGGCCTCGGCGTCGCGAACGGCGGCAAACACGCTACCGGGATAGGCGGGCTCGCGAACGAGCTCCCACGCACCGGCATGGCTGCGCGCGCACTCGCGGGCGAGCACGAAAACCTCCGACGCGGACGAGCCGGCAGCGGCGCCAATGCGGCGCGCACAGGCTTCCTCGCGCCCGCGGGGCACGGAGAGCGCAGCTATGGGGTTATCGGTTTGAATACGGGGCGCGAGGGCGGCAGTCTGCCCGGCGGCGGGCGCGTCGCACCTCGGGGTAACGCGGGCTCCAGCTAGCTTAGCTGAGGAGCGCCCCCCCCCCGTTGGTTATCGCGGTTGCGGCGTCTACGGCGCATGCGATCTGCGCAGAGCCCTGCAAGCCATATGCCATGTGCCGCACCCCCTATTTCAACTCGCGACCATCCACAGGCACCCAGTGTAACGCAGACTTGATGCGTAACGCCATTCTCCGCTAAATGCTGACACAGCGCACCCGGGCGCACAGCGGTCCGGTGCTGCAGGTTTACCACTCCCTGTGAGAATTATTTGAATGTTGCGCAACAGTTTGCCCCGCGAGGCGACGGTAGACCAAACTTCGGAATAGTCGCGGGCGGATGCGCCAACTGTCCGCGTTCCGATAAGCCCCCCCTATCAAAGCATGCGAAGGAAGCGGGTGCGATGGCCGGCACCCCGTGCGGCCCCATGCGGCAACGCACCGGCTCTTTTCGAAAAGCATGGCTTCAGGAACAGGTAGGTACCTGATTCGAATCCATCCCGTCCCTTATGCCATGCTTTTGCGATCGCCGATCACCGGGACCGCACAAGGCGGGCGACGGCCGGTTCCACCCTCCCCCTCTACTGCATCGGGGACGGATACCCCACCACGGAGTCCAGGCCGAACCACTGCGCCAGGCGGTAGTTGATGTAGTTGCCCATGTTGTCGCGGATCTCGCCCATGTAGAGGACGCGCGGCCTCGCGCTGTAGTACGGCACCTCCACCTCGGTCTCGCCGCGCTCCCGCGCGGCCTCCAGGTACGCGAGGCGGTCCGTCACCTGGCGGTCGTACTCAGCCGCTGTGCCGTCGGACAGCGATGCCGCCGCGGAAAGCGCGGTGAGGTCGCTCGCGTGGCGCGCGTCGGCGGCGAACGCGACCGTGACGAGCGCGAGCACGATGGCGCACACGCCCAGGTAGGCGGCAGCGCGCGGGGACGCCGCGGGGACGGGTACCGCGGCGCGCTCGCACGCCGCGCCCGCCTCGTCCGCAAGGTCCGCCGCGGCCGCGACGGAGGGCAAGGGGGCGCCGTCGTCCGCCGCGCCCGCGGCGCAAGCCGCCTCCCCCGCCGCCTCGGCCCCATCGGGGCCCGTGCGCCATGCGTCCTCGTCCCACCAGGGGTCCTCTGCCGACAGCACCTCGAGCGCACCGGAGCGCTCGAGGCGGCGCACGCACCAGCCCACGAGCCATTGCGCGCAGACGAACACGAGCAGCACGAACAGGTCGTACCGGATATTCTGCACGCGGCCCGGCCCGACGTTTCCCATGGAGTAGAACGTCGGCGTGAAGCTGGCGGCGAACAGCGCGAACGCGAGGAGCGCCGGGGCCCAGGGGCGCGCGAACGCGCGGGGGCTGCGGCGCGCGGCGCGCACCATGAACGGGAGCGCGACGGCGAGCGCGAGGATGAGCAGGCCGCCCGTCCACAGCACCGCGTACTCGACCGCGGCGCACCCGCTGCGCAGCAGCGTGGGCAGTACGCCCAGGGCGTCGTCCGGGTACTGCGTCGCCTGGCGCTCCGCGTTGCCCGGGGCCGCCATGGAGAGCGCGAAGCCGGCGAGCAGGACCAGCAGGGCCGGGGCGAGCGCGAGCGCGCGCCGCGGCCGGCCGAGGCACGCCGTGGCGACGACGGCGCCGGCCGCGAGCAGGCACGCCACCACGCCGGTGACGAAGTTGCCGCCCGCGACGAACAGGGCGAGCGTGCACAGGGCGGTCGCCCGCAGCAGCATGCCGACGCGCGTGAACTCGCCGCGCCGCGTGCACCCGCGCGCGATGCGCACCGCCATGCCGAGCATCACGAGCGTCAGCGCGTGGTAGAACGTGTAGTAGATGGCGGAGTTGTACCAGTAGAACCCTTCAACGGGGCTCGGGATCAGCTGGGTCTGGAGCAGGAGCACGAGGCAGGACGCGGCGACCCATGTCGGACGGTCGGCGCCGAGCACCTCGCGGACCGCCACGCCGCACGCGTAGAACGTCGAGGCCGCGAGCACCGCGATGATGGCGACGGCCCCCAGCCCGTAGAGCGCCTCGGAGAACACGCCCGGCTGCAGCGCCATGAGCAGGATGGCCGAATAGGTCCCCTGCCACGAGAAGAACGTGTCGCGCACCTCCTGCACGGCGGCGGCGAGCGCCGCCGAAAGGCCGCAGCCCGCCTCGAGCGCGAGGTGCGCGTCGACGCCGTAGTGCCAGTCGTCGGCGTAGCTGTGGTCGAAGGCGGCGATCTGCACCATGGGCACGAGGCACGCCGCGAGCAACGCGAGCAGCAGCGCCGCCATGAGCGCATAGGGCACGAGTTCGGGCATGCGCACGAGGGCGGCGGTGGCGGCGGCGCGCAGACGGGCGGGAAGGGAGCTGGGCGCAGAACGGTCCCAGGGCGCGCCGCCGCCGTCGAGATCCCGATCCAAGGTGGGAGCTGCGGCCGCCTTCGACGCGGCCGGATGGCCGTCGGCCCCGGTCGCCGGCGCGGCGGGTGCCTCCGTTGCGGATGCAGGCGACGCCGGGCATGCGGAGCCCCGCTTCATGGAGCGCCCGGGCGCCGGTGCGGCCTTGAGCCCGCCCGCCCTCATGCGCGCACCTCCGCCACGCGGTCGAGGACGGCATCGGTCTCGGCCTCATCGAGCAGCGACGCATCGACCAGCACGTCGGTGAGGCCCGCCGCGGCGAGCGCACCGAGGTCGCCGACGCGGTCGATCGGGCACGCGTCGAATATCCGCGTGCGGCCGTGCGCGTCGATGCGGACGGGCAGCTGCGCCCCGCCGGCCTCGCGCAGGAAGCACGTACGCGCGCGGCGGGCGCAGACGGCGCAGGCGCCCGCGCAGGGCCCCTCGGCCGTGAGCAGGCAGTGCTCGCAGACCATGAGCTGCGGGACGCCGTAGACGAGCAGACCGCAGCGCGTCCCGCGCGGGCTCGCGGCGACGGCGCTGGCGGCTTCGGGGACGGTCAGCTCATCGGGCAGCCAGACGACCCCGGCCCCCATCGCGCCCAGCGCGGCGACGGCCGCAGCGTGGGCGGCCGTAAGCGGAGCGGCGACGTCGAAGGGCGCCGCGGCGGCGCGGACGAGCTCGACCGCACCGTAGTTGCGGCACACCGCGCGGCGGGCGGAGGCGGCGAACGCGGACATGCGGCCCTCGTCCGCGACCCGCACCGCCTCGTCGAGGATGACCACAAGCCGCCCGATAAGCCCGGACCACGCGCCCTCATCCTCGAGCACGCGCCACGCCGCCACCGCCACGGCGTCGACGCGCGCGTCCTCCAGCGCCCGGCGCGCCGCGTCGGGCGTCGCCACGGCGAGGGTGACGGACATCCGACGAGGGCGCGATCCGGGCCCGGCGGGGATTCCGACCGGCTCGGGCTCCACACGGCCTCCGGACGGAACGGCCGCTGCGGCGGGCTCGCCGCAGAATCCATGCGCCCCTCCTTCGCCAGGTCCCGCCGCCGGCTCGAATCCGCGCGCGAGGGCGTCGAACTCCGCCCGCAGGCGCGCGACGGCGGACGCCGCCTCGGCGCGCACGCCGACGCTCGCCGTGAGGTGCACCGGGCTGCCCACCTCCACGCGACGCTTGCAGTGGACCACGAGCAGCTCGCCGGGGGCGGCATCGCGCGGGCAGGGCACGAGCGGCCAGCGCTTGGGCACGTCCGCCGGGGCGTCCGGGCCGGGCGTGGAACGGATCTCCAGCGTATCCCCGGCGCCCACCGCCGCGTCGAAGCGGACCACGACCTCCTCGCGGCGGCGCTCGACCAGCTCGCCCACACGGACGCCCTGGTTGATGGCGCGCTCGAAGCTCATGAGGGACGCGTCCGAGCGGCCCCGCAGGTACGCATCGGTGAAGCCGCGGTTGAAGGAGCGGCCGAGCGCCGCCTGGGCGCGATCGAGGTCGGCCGGGGTGAGCTCGGCCCCCGCGGCGACGGCATCGAGCACGGCGCGGTACACCCGGACGACGTTGTGCACGTAGTCGGGGTTCTTCATGCGCCCCTCGATCTTCAGCGCCGAGACGCCGGCGGCCACGAGCTCGGGGACGTACCGCACGGACAGGTAGTCGCGCGGGCAGAGCAGGCGGTCACCGACCACCTCGGCGCGGTCCTCGCCCGCCTCGTCCACGAGCGCGTAGGGCAGGCGGCACGGCTGCGTGCAGTCGCCGCGGTTCGCCGAGCGGCCGCGCCGCATCGCCGACGCCGCGCAGGCACCGGAATAGCAGATGCAGATGGCCCCGTGGCAAAACGCCTCGATGCCGATGGGCGCGGCGCCATCGAGCGGCTCGCCCCCCGCTCGCGCGAGGTCGCCCAGCTCGTCGAGCGACAGCTCGCGCGCGCAGCACAGGCGCTCGACGCCCAGCTCGCGCCGGACAAGGCGGACGCCGGCGGGGCCCGTCACGCCCGCCTGCGTGGAAAGGTGGAGCTCGACGCCCGGCAGCGCGACCGCGAGCGCCCGGGCGAGCCCGGCGTCCGCGACGATGAAGGCATCCGCGCCGAAGGCCGCGGCGTGGCACGCGCAGGCGACGGCGCGGTCCAGCTCGCCCTCCCTCAGGTACACGTTGAGGGTCACGTAGACCCGGACCCCGCGGGCATGGGCCACGGCGCAGGCGGGGCCGAAGTCCGCCCAGGAGATGTCGTCGGCCGCGGCGCGTGCGTTGAACGCGCCCACGCCGCAATACACCGCGTCGGCGCCCGCCGCGACGGCGGCCAGCAGAGCGTCCAGCGAGCCCGCGGGCGCGAGAAGTTCCGGAAGGGCGTGGCTCATGTGGGCTCTCCTCTCGTGCGGCGCGGCCTGCTTCCCATCGAACCATCCATGGTATACGGCCCGCGACGATGCGCAAGGCCGCGCCATCGGCCGCGCCAAAAGGGACGTACCCTAATGGCACGGCTAAACGTTCGGCGTGCCATTAGGGTACGTCCCTTTTGGCACGGGCGGCGAGACGGCCCGGAGTGCGGCCAGGTATGCAATCAGTCTGGAATTTAGCGGCGCTCGATCGCCGAGAGCTCCAGCTCAAGACCATTGCGCTAATGTAGAACCACCTGTGTACAGAATGCACGCCGAGAGGGCCCGCACGGCACCGGATCGGCTCACGATCGGTTGGAGGTCACCCTATGAGTCCACGCGAGCGCCAGGCCCGCCGCCGCTCCAAGACGCATGCCATCCCCGTCATCCTCGGCTCCGTCTTCGGCTTTCTGCTCATCTGCGGCATCGCGTTCGGCGTCGGCATGATGGTCAACGTCAACCGCTGGCTGTCCGACCTGCCCGACTACACCGATATCGACAACTACATGACGAGCGAGCCCACGAGCATCGTGGACATGAACGGCAACGAGATCGCCAGCCTCTACGTCCAGAACCGCGACAGCGTCGAGTTCGACCAGATCTCCCCCTACGTCATCAAGGGCACCGTCGACGTCGAGGACGAGCGCTTCTACGCGCATCCGGGCGTCGACATCATCGGCATCGGCCGCGCCGTGCTCAACCAGCTCGCCGGCCGCTCCGAGGGAGCCTCGACCATCACCCAGCAGCTCGTCCGCAACACCATCCTCTCCGAGGAGCAGTTCGACAACACCATCGAGCGCAAGGTCCGCGAGGCGTGGATCGCCCTGCAGATGGAGAAGATCTTCTCCAAGGACGAGATCCTCACCATGTACCTCAACACGATCTACTACGGCCACGGCGCCTACGGGATCCAGGCGGCGTCCGTCACCTACTTCAGCAAGAACGCCTCCGACCTCACGCTGGCCGAGGCGGCCCTGCTGATCGGCCTTCCCAACGCCCCCGGGTACTACGACCCCACCACCAATCCCGACCTCGCGCTCAGCCGCCGCAACAAGGTCCTGGGCAACATGCTGCGCCAGGGCACCATCACGCAGGAGGAGCACGATGCCGCTGTGGCAGAGCCCATCACGCTCAACCTCACCGAGCAGACGGTCAACGGCACCTACGCGCACCCCTATTTCGTCGACTACGTGAAGACGCTGCTCCAGGAGGAGTTCTCCACCGACGTCCTGTTCAAGGGCGGCCTCACCGTCAAGACCACCATCGACCCCAACCTGCAGGCCCTCGCCGAGGACGCGGCCGTCTCCCGCATGGACGCGGTCGACGAGGACGGCGAGCTCAACGTGGGCATGACGGTCATCGACCCCAAGACCGGCTACATCAAGGCGATGGTCGGCGGCCGCAACTACGATGCGGACGACAACCACATCAACCACGCGACGTCGCGCCGCTCCACGGGCTCGGCCTTCAAGGCCATCACGCTCGCCGCCGCCATCGACGCCGGGATGAGCCCCACGCTGCCCATCAACTGCTCTTCCCCGATGACGATCGACCCGTACTACCCCGCTGACGGCCAGCTGCGCAACTACGGCAACTACGACTACGGAACGCTCACCCTCGCCCAGGCGACCGCGAAGTCCTCCAACACCGGCTACGTGCAGGTCGCGCTCGCCATCGGCAACGACAAGATCATCGACATGTCCGAGAAGCTGGGCATCGACACCGAGGCCGCGGGCATGGACCCCTACGCCGCCTCGCTCACCCTCACCGGCGGCGGCTACGGCTGCTCCACGGTCGAGATGGCCGAGGCCTTCGCCACCTACGCCGCAGGCGGCAAGCACCGCAACGCGGTGGCCATCACCGAGATCCTCAACCGCGAGGGAGAGATCCTCTACCAGCACGAGGACGATCCCACCGAGGCCCTCACCGCAGGCGAGGCCGCGGCGGTGACCGACTGCCTCGAGCAGGTCATGACCGGCGGAGGCACCGGCGCGTCCGGCAGGCCGTCGATCAACCAGCCCGTCGCCGGCAAGACGGGCACGGGCGGCACCGCGAACGACACGACCGACCTGTGGTTCTGCGGTTACACCCCGCAGCTCTCGGTGGCCATCTGGGTGGGCCGCTCGCTCACGAACGCCGCCATCCCCTACCTGCACACGGCCGACACCGTGCTGCCGATCTTCCGCGCCTTCATGAACGGCGCGCTCGAGGGGGCCTCCCGCGAGGAGTTCGCGACCGGCACCGCCCCCACCTACAAGAAGAACTCCGAATGGAAGCTCGCCGGCGGCACCGCCGAGGAGAAGCCCGAGAGCCCCGAGTCC
>DBFEBE010000024.1:0-3059 GCA_048318985.1 Collinsella sp. | reverse complement strand
TGATGCCCCTGGCATTGGTCGAGGACACCAAGGCATTTAAGGTCGGCGTGTTCCTGATTTGGGCGGCGCTGGTGGCGGATTCCGTCCTGATGGGCTTGTTCTATCCGAGGGAGCTGGCGGGGGTGAATCCCCTGTTGGCGGCAGGTCTCGAATCGATATGCCTCATCTGTGCCATGTATCCCCTGCATGGGTTCGCATCGAACTTGGCCCCCTGTGGCATCCGGGTCGATACCGCCGCGGCCCTCGTCTTCATAGACTTCCTCGTGACCGCTGTGGGATATGTCTCCCTGCTCTTGGGCACGATCTGGCTTATATTCTTCTAGGCTCGCAGGCATATGGACCTGTCGACCATCAAGCCGGTGCCCTTCCGGCCCCGCAAGCCGGAGGGTTCCGAGGAGTAGTACCGGGGCGGGCCGCCCGCACGTCGCGCAGACCGTTGGGCGGCTTTTTACATCGAAGGGGAGTGTGCCCCATGGAGGGGAAACGAAACCGCGGCGAGGTGACCGCCGAGCTTTCCGAGAAGGTATGGGCGAGGCTGTGCCGCGAGAACGCCCTGGTCGCGAGCGAGGTCTGGGTCGATGACGCCCGCCGGGTCGATTTCGTGGCCTACAGGCCGCATCGTCCGCGCGACCGATCGTCGAACCATGCGACCGCCGCCGAGCTCGAGTCCGGCACCTTCACGTTCGTCGAGGTCAAGTCGTGTATGGACGATTTCACGAGCGGCCACGGCAGGACGTTCGAGGGCGATGAGAACTGGCTGGTGTGCCCGCTCGAGCTCGCCGACTCGCTGGCTTCCAAAGGGATGCTGCCCAAGGGGGCGGCCGTGTACTCGCCCGACGCCCGCGGTGCCCTGCGGAAGCGCTACGACACTTCCGAATTCCGGCAGGTGCGCGTCGCCCCGGCAATCGAGCTGATATGGGCGATGCTGAGGCGGAAGAGCTCATGCGAGACCGGCGCCGGTTTTCCCGTATAGATCACCGGCACACCTGTCCGGATGCATATCCGCACATCGGCATACATACGCCGAGGCACATACGCGCACACGCATATATACACACCAGCACCATTGCACATATGCGTGCACGCATAAAGACATAGACGCACAGATGAACAGGCCGCGACCCCTTACGAGATCGCGGCCTGTTCTCGGACCGAAGTCCCACCCATGAAAGAAATCCGCGATGCCCGCATGGGAAAGACAAGCCGTTCGGCTGCGCGGGACCCACATCATTCTGAGGCTATCGTACCCGTTTGCGCATCGGGGTATACGGGCGCGCGGGGAAATGCGCGGAAGCATATCCGCCCCGCCTTCCAAAACTTCCTATAGTTTCTGCGAAACCCCCGTTCAGCGTATATTTTTTCGCTTGCGCGGGTATCAATTCCTCGTTACTGGTCGAACGGATGACGGGATATGGAAATGGCAGACGGTGACCGCTTTACACCGGAACAGGCCGAGGCGCTGAGCGCGCTGAGGGACGGGAGGAACGTGTTTCTCTCGGGCAACGCCGGCACGGGTAAGAGCTACGTGCTCAACGCCTTCATATCGGACCTGAAGGCGCGTAATGTCGATTTCCTCGCCCTGGCGCCCACCGGCATCGCCGCGCTGAACCTCACGGACGGCTCGACGATCCACCGCACGCTGAAAATCGCGCCGGGGGTCTGCGCCCCCGATGGCCCCAAGGGGTCCCGCAAGGTGCTCGACGCCGCGAAGGTAATCATCATCGACGAGATCTCGATGTGCCGCATCGACCTGTTCGACCACGTGATGGGGATGATCTCCCAGTCCATGACGCGCAACGGCGCGAAGCAGGTGGTCCTCGTCGGCGACTTCTTCCAGCTGCCGCCGGTCGTGACCGACCGCGACTCCGCGCTGCTGATGAAGTTCTATCCCGGAAACCTCCAGGGCTGGTGCTTCAAGTCGAGGTACTGGACCGGCTTCGATTTCGAGCCTCACGTCCTCAAGACGGTCGTGCGCCAATCCGACCCCGATTTCATCGACAACCTGAACCGCGCCCGCGTCGGCGACGCGTCGTGCCTCGATTACTTCAACGCGCACTCGAAGAGCTCCCGTGCCTACCTGCCGAAGGACACGCTGGTGCTGTGCGCCAACAACCGCATCGCCGATTCGATCAACCGCGAGAACGTCGACGCGCTCGACGCCCCGAAGGTCGAGTTCGCGGCCGCCGCGACAGGCACGGTGTCAAACGGCGACAAGATGGCGCCGGAGAGGATCGTCCTGTGCCGCGGCGCCCGCGTGATGTCGCTCGTGAACAGCCCTCAGGAGGGTTACGTCAACGGCACGCAGGGCACCGTCACCGACGCGTCCGCGGACGCCGTGACGGTCAAGTTCGACGGCGCGGACGAGAAGGTCAGCATCGAGCGGCATAGATGGGAGATCAACAAGTCCGAGGCCGTCGTCGAGATGGACGAGGAGGGCAGGCCCGTCAACAGGGTCAAGACCGCCGTCGTGGGTGCCTATACCCAGATCCCGCTCAAGCTCGCCTACGCCATCACCATCCACAAGTCGCAGGGTCTGACGTTCGATGCCTGCTGCGTCCACACGAAGGTCTTCGCCGAGGGCCAGCTGTACGTCGGCCTGTCCCGCGTGCGCTCCGCCGCCGGCCTCACCGTGTTCCCCAAGATCGAGCCGAACCGCCTGATCGCCAGCCGCGAGGTCGTGGAGTTCTACGATTCCCTCGAGCACAGGATGGAGGAGCCGGTCCAAATCGAGTGCCCGCGCCGCTACGAGTCGCGGGTCCGCGCCTACATCCGAGACCTCATGGACGGCAGGGGCCCCGACGCCCCCACGCCTCTCGCCCTGGAAGGCGCCCTGGAGAACAGCAAGGGAGGTACCCCGGAACCGGGGACCGAAAGACCGGCTAGAACCCTCGAGGAGAAGATCCGGGCGGATATCGTGACTCGAGCCACCTTCGCCCTCAAGGATGCGCTCTCCGGCGCGATGTCCAAGGACCATCTGGATGCCAAGATGCTCCTTGCCGGGTACGTACTCGATTGGGACTACGACCCACATGAGCTCTATGTCGTCCGCAAGGAGGGCG
>DBFEBE010000023.1:0-13146 GCA_048318985.1 Collinsella sp. | reverse complement strand
GCCTTTGCAGGCCCCTGCCTTACCACTTGGCCACCCCGCCGAAAAAGGACCGCCTAAACGGTCCGGAACTGCAATGGAGCGGACAACGGGGCTCGAACCCGCGACCCCAACCTTGGCAAGGTTGTGCTCTACCAACTGAGCCATGTCCGCTTGCAAGGAATTACTATATGGGAAACTCCGAGTTGATGCAAGGGATATTTTAAAATTTTTTCGAATGCCTCGGTTTTGCAGATCGAGGCGGCAAAGACGCCCCATGCCGCCGGACGCCCCGGCACCGCGAGCGCCACGTCCGCGCCCCGCACGTCCCCTATACGAGCATCTTGATGAGGCGGACCAACGTGCCCGGGGACTCGGCGCGCCGGCGAACCTCGACACTGTCCACGAGCATGCGCATCAGGCGGATGCCGCGGCCGCGCTCCTGCGTCGTCGGCGGCTCATCGCCCTCGGCGAGCTCGAAACCGCGCCCGCTGTCGCGCACCTCGACGACGATGCGGTCCGCATACGCGGTCACCGTCAATCTGCAGCCGCAGGCGTCGTCGGCATGGTCGTATGCATTCGAAAGCGCCTCACCCACCGCGAGCGCCATATCGAACCGGTCACCCTCCCCCATGCGCACATCCGTGAGCATGTCTGCGACGCGGTGGCGGTAATATCCGAGGTGCTCGATCCCCGGCTGAACCGAAAGGCTCGTGCTCCAAAGCGGCATGGCGCCCGGCGCGAGGACGGGCACGGGCGGGCGCTCCGCGGCGGTAACGTGAAGAACCTCTGCCAAGCATGCGATCTGTATGAAACGGGTCACATTGGCCGACGTGTTGACCAGAGAGAGCAGCCCTCCGGTCCGTGCCAAGCGGCGCGCGCGCGACAGCAAAAAAGCGATCCCGGAGGAGTCGATGAAGCCGACCGACTGGCAGTTGACGAGCACGCGACTCGCCCCGCCGTCGATGAGGCCATCGATCTGCGCCCGCAGGCCATCGAGCACGGAGATGTCGATATCGCCCGCGGGCGCGATAACCGCTATGTCGTTCCATTCGTTCATATCAGCATGGTTCCCGCTCAAGGCGCAGCATATTCACCAAGACCTAACTTGCCTGCCGTCACGAAGCGCCTCCCGCACGAACGGGCCGCACGTAATCGGCGCCGCAGTCGAAACGGAGGGCGACCATCGCGATATCGTCGTCGAGCGCGGAGCCTGAGAACTCATCGAGCTCGGCGAGCACCTTGGCGCACAACCCCTCGACACCGTCAGGCGCGACGCGAATCAACGTCTCGTGCAGGCGCTGCTCGCCGAAGAAATCTCCCGCGGAATCGCGAGCCTCGATGGCTCCGTCCGTGTACATGAACAAGATGTCACCCGGAGCGAACGAGAAGACCCCGTTGCGATACACCATGTTCTCGAAGGCGCCGACGACGCCGGACTGCACGGGAAGCGCCTCGAGCTCGGTCGGCCTGGCCTCCCCCTCCCCCGCGGGGGCCGCAGGCCGAATGAGAACCGTGGGGGGATGCCCCGCTGAGCAATACGCCGCGACGCCGCTGCGAAGGTCGATCTTGGCCACGAACATGGTCGCGAACGTCTCGACGCGCGAGAAACCCATGAGCATGCTGTTGAGCGAGCGCACCATGCTCTGCGGACTCGCACCCTCCCAGGCATATGCGGTGAGCGCCGTCTTCACGAGCGCCGACATGGACGCAGCCTCGACGCCCTTTCCCGATACATCGCCGAGAATCATGACCGCACGGTCGTCGGGCAGGCGGATGAGCGTATAGAAGTCCCCACCCACCAGCGCCTGCTGCGTGGCGGAGGAGTAGAGCGCGTCGCTCGACAGGCCGGGTACGGATCCAAGCCCGCTTCGCATCCCCGCCTGTAGCGTCTGCGCGATACGACGTTCCGACGCCGCCCTGCGCGCGCCATGGTGAACGATCTCATAATCGTGCGCCAAGCGAACGAGGTAGTCGTACTCGAGATCGTCGATGGGTTCCTGCGTCGCATCGCGCAGGAGCAGAAACATGCGCGGGACGATGGATGCGGAATCCGCAGACGACTCATCGTCCCCAGCTCCCCCGAACAGGGCGCGCAGATCGATGAACACGCCCTGGCATGGCAACCCAAAAGAAGCGAGCCAGTTGCCCGCCCAAGAGGTCAGGTCGACGCGCACGAGGCGCACCGACTCAAGATCGTCCGGGGTACACGACCAGACGCCCCGGGGATGGGCAAACGGCAAGCTCGCCGTAGCGTTGACCCGTGCGGCGGGCGCGGTGGTGGAGAAGAACGTCTCGTCGACCGACGACGGCAGCGAGATACGGCTGCCGCCCTCAAAATCGATCTGATATCCTCCGCCGCCGTCCTCGATGATCGAGCAGAGGCGGCACGAGAGCATGCGGACGATCTCGCGCCTCACCTCCTCGTAGACGAGCTGCTGATCCTCACGGTCGTACAGGAACTCGCGGATTCGATTGAGCGAGCGCGTGAGCTCCTCGGTGCGCTGCGACCGAAGGCTGCTGACGAGGCCGACCAGCTCGATGGAAAGATACTCGCAAACGACCTCGAGCACGCGCGCATCGTACTCACGCGGCATGCGAGGCCTCGTCCAGCCGAGCTCGATGATGCCAAGCATCTGCGTGCCGAAATACACGGGCACGGCGATGAGCGTCCTGAACGGCGGGACGTTCTCGACGCGCAAGGGGCGCTTGAGCCGCAAATCGATGTCGAAGAGCGAAAACGACGACGGACCCTCCGAATCGCTCGAGGGCATGACCGAAAGACGGCAGGGGCGCTGTTCACGAAGGACGTACGTGGGAATCCCCGCACCGTAGGGAATGAATTCGGGGACATAGCAGCGCGTAAGGCCGTTCGAGACGCCGCGGAGCTTGAAGCCTCCGCTCTCAGCGAAGTAGAGGGTGGATCCGTCGGCCTCGAGCGTATCGACAAGCTTGTTGAGGACGCTGTCGATCAGCGACGGCAGGTCCTTGGCGCCCGCTGCGGACATGATGATGGACAGCGTGCCGGAAAGACGGGTGTTAGCGGTCCTCAGCTCAGCGAGCAGACGCTGGGTCTCACGGTCGTAGGCACGTTGCTCCTCGAGGCTCTTCAAGACGACAAGCACACGATCGGCAGCTCCGGAATCAATCGACCTGATAGGCGGCCGCGGCATATCAAGGGCGCGCACACGAACCGGGACGAACGAGCCATCGGCAAGCTTAAGCATGCAATCGCTATCAGAACCGTCGAGGCTGAACGGAAAACTATGGTCGCATGCGCGCTCGAACACATTGCTGAATACAAGATCCTTGATGTCCTCGCCGATGACGGCAGCGCGATCGCGATTGAGCAGCGAGAGCAGCTGGCGGTTTGCGTGCAGGATCGCACCGTCGGGGGCGCAGACGGCGACGGCGTCGCTCGTGACCTCAACGACACGGGACAATTCGGCGAACTCGATCTGAGCCATCGCGTCCATGGGGCCTCCGATCATCCAGCAAACATCCTGGACCTCAGCGCTATCGACCGATACAACAAAAGCCCCTTTCGGGGCTTTTGTTAATTTACGATGGTGTCGGAGGCGGGACTTGAACCCGCATGACCAAAATCGGTCACTAGCACCTCAAGCTAGCGCGTCTGCCAATTCCGCCACTCCGACATGCTCTGTTGTGCTCGGCTGCATTGCCGCTCGCAACAAAGAAGATAATACCCCAGCATCGAATGAATGCGCAAGAACTTTTTTCAAAAAAGTTTGAGATTGTTGCAGAGCATAAGGACTGATGCAGATTTCCCCAGCTCAACATATACGAGCACGCTCTCGGACGCGTTAATTCAGGCTGCGCTAAGGATCTTGCACGCCATGCATGGGCGAACGCAGCCCCCTAAGCACCGGCCCCGAATCGCCCCGACATCCCGCTCACAGGCCAAAGCGGCAAAAGCAATCGGCTTTGCATCCGTATCCCGTCAAGTCCAAAGCAGCGAGCCCCGGCGCTGACCGGGGCTCGTCTGGGATCTTTACAGATCGATATGGCTTTCCTTGATCGGGAACGGCTCTGCGAAATGGCAGGCGCAGAAATGCCCCGGAGCGACCTCGTTGAACGCAGGCTGCTCATGAGAGCAGCGATCCTGCGCCATCGGGCACCGCGTATGGAAACGGCAGCCAGAGGGCGGGTCGAGCGGCGAAGGGGGATCGCCGGCGAGGATGATGCGCTTACGCGTGCGCTGAATGTCCGGATCCGGCACGGGAACCGCCGAGAGCAGCGACTGCGTATACGGATGGTGCGGCTCGGTGTAGAGCGTCTTCCAGTCGGACAGCTCGACGAGCTTGCCGAGGTACATGACGCCCACGCGGTCGGAGATGTGCTGCACGACGGACAGGTCATGAGCGATGAAGAGGTACGCGGTGCCGAACTTGTCCTGAAGATCCTTCAGCAGATTCAGGACCTGCGCCTGGATGGAGACGTCCAGAGCGGAGACGGGCTCGTCGCAGATGATGAGCTTCGGCTTAAGGGCGAAGGCGCGGGCGATGCCAACGCGCTGACGCTGGCCGCCGGAGAACTCATGCGGATAGCGGTTGATGTGCTCGGGATTGAGGCCGACGACGTCGAGGAGCTCACGCACGGTGTTCATGCGCTCCTCCATGGTGCCCACGTTGTGGATCGTCATGGGCTCGGAGACGATCTCGCCGATGGTCATGCGCGGGTTGAGGGACGCATAGGGATCCTGGAAGATGAACTGCATCTCGCGGCGCATGTCCTTGATCTCATGCTTGTTCATCTGGGAGATATCGCGGCCCTCGAAGAACACCTTGCCGGCGGTGGGCTTGGTGAGCCTCATGATGGAACGGCCGGTGGTGGACTTGCCGCAGCCGGACTCACCGACGAGGCCGAACGTCTCACCGGGGTAAATCTCGAAGGAGATGTCGTTCACAGCCGAGACGACGCGCTTTGAGAAGCGCTTGGCGAACATTCCCGCCTCGGCGGGAAATTCCTTGGAGAGATGCTCGACCTTGAGAAGCGGGGTGCGCTCGGTGGTATCGGTCATTTACGCCTGACCTCCAATCAGCTCGGGATCGAGCACATCGGGCTGGCCCGTGGCGATGTGGCCGCGTGAACGGGACGTGTCGGGCGCGTTCTTCTTGATGAAGTCCTCGTCCGACGCGTAGTGGCAGGCGGCATAGTGGCCGTCGGCGGACATGATGCGCTCGGGACGCTCGTTCATGCACTTCTCGGTGGCATACGGGCAACGCGGAGCGAAGACGCAGCCAGCGGGGAGGTTCATGAGCGAGGGCGGGTTGCCGTGAATCGGGGTGAGCGGCTTCTTCTCATCGATGGCCTGCTCGGGGATGGAGCGGATGAGGCCCCAGGTGTAGGGATGGCGGCTCTCGTAGAAGATCTGATCCGCGGTGCCGAACTCGACCGGACGGCCGGCGTACATGACCATGATCTTGTCGGCCATGTCGGCGACGACGCCGAGATCATGGGTGATCATGATGATGGCGTTGCCGTTCTTCTCCTGCATCTCCTGCATGAGCTCGATGATCTGAGCCTGGATGGTGACGTCGAGGGCCGTGGTGGGCTCGTCGGCGATGAGGATATCCGGATCGCAAGCGAGCGCCATGGCGATCATGACGCGCTGGCGCATGCCGCCCGAGAACTGGTGGGGGTACTCGTTGACGCGCTTCTCGGGCTCAGGGATGCCCACGAGGTCGAGGAGCTCGGTGGCGCGCTTCAGCGCCTCCTGCTTGGAGTAACCGCGATGGAGGCGGAGGCCCTCACCGACCTGCTTGCCGATCTTGTAGACCGGGTTCAGGGAGGTCATCGGGTCCTGGAAGATCATGGCGATATCGTTGCCGCGCACATGCTGCATCTCCTCCTCGGACATCTCGAGGATGGAGCGGCCGCGGTAGCGTACGTCTCCCCCCTCGATCTTTCCCGGAGGCATGGAGATGAGACCCATGATGGTCATGGCAGTCACGGACTTGCCGGAGCCGGACTCGCCGACGACACCGAGGGTCTCGCCGCGGTCCAGCGTGTAGCTCACGCCGTCGACGGCGCGCACGATGCCGTCTTCGGTGTGGAAGTACATCTTGAGGTCGTCGACCTCGAGCAGATGGCTTCCTTCGGGGATGGGCTGCGTCTTGAGATCGACGTAGTTCTTAGAATCCTTCTTCATCGCTTACGCATCCTTCATCTTGACGTCGAGCGCGTCTCGCAAGCCGTCACCCAGAAGAGTGAACGCGAGGACGGTCGTGAGAATGGCCAGACCGGGCATGATCATCATCCACGGAGCGGTCATCAGGTAGGTCTGGCCGTCCTGGATCATGGAACCCCACGAGGGCGTGGGCGGGATGACGCCCATGCCGAGGAACGACAGGGAGCTCTCGGTGAGGATGGCGCCGCCGATGTTCATCGTCGCGTACACGACGATGGAGGCGACGGAGTTCGGGAAGATATGACGCGCGATGATGCGGACGTCGGAAGCGCCCATGGCGCGCGCGGCGTCGACGTAGTCATTCTCCTTGACGGTGAGGATCGCGCTTCGGAACACGCGCGCGATCGACGGCCAGCCGAGGATGCCGATGGCCACGAACACGTTGGTGAGCGAACGGCCGATGACGGCGATCAGCGACACGACGAAGAGCACGTACGGGAACGCAAGGAAGATATCGGCGGCACGCATGATGATGGTGTCCCAGATACCGCCGTAGAAGCCGGCCAGAGCGCCCATCACGAGACCGATCACCGTGGAGATCGCAGTGGCGAGGATGCCGACGGACAGCGAGACGCGGGCACCGTAGATGACGCGCACAAGGATGTCGCGGCCCAGCGAGTCGGTGCCGAACGGGTGCTCGGCGCACGGCGCGAGCAGCGAAGTGGTAGCCATCATGGTGGAATCGGACGCCGTGGGCGAGCCGAGCCACTGCTGAGCCCAGAGGTCGGCGGTGAGCGCGACGAGGACGACGAAGATGATCCAGCAGATGCCGATGACGGCAAGCTTGTTCTTCT
The DNA here is from genome assembly GCA_048318985.1 of Collinsella sp. Taxonomy (GTDB): domain Bacteria; phylum Actinomycetota; class Coriobacteriia; order Coriobacteriales; family Coriobacteriaceae; genus Collinsella. The sequence goes on along the minus strand of DBFEBE010000023.1, from coordinate 6,165 downwards.
TCAGGCGCTTGAAGGCGTCGCTCCAAAGGGTGCGGGACTTGCCCGCGGGCTTGGAAGCCTGCTTGGCGTCGGCCTTCGCGGCAGCTTCTTGCTGCTGAACGGGACTGTTGGTCTGGTTCACGTGAGTTCACTCTCCCCTTTAAGCCTTATCCGAAGGACCGCCGAGGCGGATACGCGGATCGAGGAAGGCGTAGCTGACATCGACGAGCAGGTTGATGACCATAACGACCACGACGATGAGCGTGACGCCGCCCATGACGAGGGGCCAGTCGCGCATCGAGATGGCGCGGTAGATCTCGGAACCGATACCCGGCCAGTTGAAGACCGTCTCGGTGAGGATCGCGCCGGAGAGCATCGCGCCGAAGTCGACGCCGATGTAGGTGACGACGGGAATGAGCGCGTTTTTAAGCGCATGCTTCCAGATGATGGCGCGGTTGGACAGGCCCTTGGCCTTTGCCGTGCGGATGTAGTCCTGGTTCATCACGTCGAGCAGCTGCGAACGCATGATGCGCGCAGCGTACGCCGTGGAGACGGACGCGAGGGTGATCGCGGGAAGGATGTAGTGGACCCAATCCTGATACTGGGAGGACGGGCCGCCTGCACCGGAGATGGGCAGGGAGAAGGCGCCTCCCGTCCACTCTTTGATAAGAACGCCAAAGAAGAGCTGGAGCAGCATGCCCAGCCAGAACGCGGGGACGGCGACGAGCACCGATGTGGTAAGCGTCACGAGGATATCCCAGAAGGAGTAGCGCTTCACCGCCGAGATGATGCCGGCGCCGATGCCCATGATGGCCTCGAGCACGATGGCGCAGGCGGCGAGCTTCACGGTGTAGGGATACTTCTGGAGGAAGATATCCGTGACCGGGAGCTTGCGCTGATAGGACTGGCCGAGGTCGCCGTGGAGCAGGCCCGTCATGTAGTAGACGTAGCGGTTCCACATGGTCTCGGGAACGGGATCGCCGTTCTCGTCCAGGACAGCGTTGCCGTTCTCATCGACCTGAACAAGGTGATAACGCACGCGAAGCTGGAGCTCGGTCGCCGGCGGCAGGGCTTTGTCGCCACCTATCAACTTGATCGGATCGCCCGGTACGATGTTCTGGAGCGCGAACAGGATCAGCGTCACGCCCAGGAAGACCGGGATGAATTGCAGCACACGCTTGATGATGTACTTACCCATACTTGTCTTTCTCTCCCCCATCGTAGGGACAACTTAAACGGGATGCCGACCGCCTTGATCGGCATCCCGTTATCGCGAACGTTCAGTATAGCCCGTTACGCTAAGCTGCGCAAATCCGGTATGTTATGCAAGCTCGCACGTGGCAAGGTCGGCCTTCTTCTGCGGATCGACATAGAGGTTCTTGACGCGATCGGAGCCCACGAGGGTGTGGGTGTAGAACATCAGCGGGATGACCGGGCAGTCGGACGCGATGATGGCGTCGGCCTCCTTCATCTTCGCGATGCGGGCGTCGGAGTCGGTGGTGGCGCGGGCCTCGTCGATCAGCTTGTCGACCTCGGCGTTGCTGTAGCCGGACTTGTTGTCGCCGCCGATGGAATCGGAGTGGAACAGCGGGTAGAGGAAGTTGTCCATGATCGGGTAGTCGGCGATCCAGCCGAGACGGCCGAACTGGAAGGTGCCGGCGGAGTACTGCTCGAGGACAGCGGACCACTCGGGAGTCTCGGACTCAGCGGTGATGCCGACCTTCGCGAGGTCGCCGATGACGGACTCCATAATCTCCTTGTGGCCGCCGTCCTGGTTGTAGGTGAGGACGAGGTGGATGCCACGGGAGTCACCGCTCATCGGGGCGACCTTGTCGAGGTACTCGTTGGCCTTGTCGACGTCGTAGGTCGAGAACTCCCAAGCGCCCTCGGCGTAGCCGTCGATTCCCGGAGGGATGATGCCGTCGGCCGGGGTGCGGGTGCCCTTGAAGAGGGTCTCGCAGATGGCCTCGCGGTTGATGGCCATGGAGACGCCCTTGCGGAGATCGGGGTTCTTGAACTGCTCGTCGTTGTTGTTCACGACGAGGTAGTAGGTGGAGGGCTCGGCACCGAGGAGCATGTGCTTGCCATCCTCCATGGTGTACTCGGCCTCGCCGCGCTCCTTGCGGGCAGCCTCGATCTGGGCGACGGGGACGTCGCAGACGTCGAGGTTACCGGCCTGGAACTCCTTGTAAGCGGTCTCGACGTCCTTCTGGATGATGAAGTGGACGCCGTCGATCTTGGCGGGCTCGCCGTAGTAGTCGTCGAACTTGACGATGTCGATGTACTGGCCATCCTCCCACTTGGTGTCGGGCTTCATCATGAAGGGGCCGTTGCCCACGGGGGCGAGGTAGAAGTTCTTGGCATCCTCCTCGGCGCACGCCGGCACCGGGGACAGGGCGGGGTGGGAAGCGATGTAGGCGAAGTCCGCATAGGCGGAGGAAAGCTTCACGACGAGGGTGTTGTCGTCGGGGCAGGAAAGGCCGGAGAACTCGTCGGTCTCGCCGTTTGCAAGCGCATCATAGCCCTCGACCACGGAGAGGTGGTAGGAGATCTCGGACGGGCCGTACTCGGTGGAGATGGCGCTGTTCGGGCTCACGAGACGGGTCCAGCCGCGGACGAAGTCCTGAGCGGTGACAGGGTCGCCGTTGTGGAACTTAGCGCCCTCGACCAGATGGAAGGTGAACTCGGTGGCGTCCTCGTTGACGTCGAAGGACTCGGCGGCAAGGCCCTTGAGCTCGTTGTTCTCGAAGTCGAACTGCATAAGGGTATCGAAGAGCTGGAACTCGACCTGGGTGCCCTGGTCCTCCTGGACGTTGTACGGGTCGATGCAGACCGGGTTGTTGATGTAGTAGTTGAGCGTCTTGCCGCCATCGGTCGCGGCAGCGTCGCCGGGACCGGCGCCGTCGCCCTTCTGGCCGCAAGCGGCCAGGAACGCGAGCGAACCGGCTGCGAGCGAACCGCCCACGAACGCACGACGACCCATCACGGGCTCGTTGAACTTGAATTCAGCCATGCCATCCTCCTTCGGTGATTGACCATGCCGCACGGCGGGCGCGCGGCGGGCGCAGCGGCTCCGACGGTCCCAGGCTGCAGGCCCGCCGGGCGCGTTACGTAGGCTATACCTTAACCCAACTTGTGCATAATAAAGTGCTGATTTTGGTTATCATTCAGCATTTTCTTTATTTGGAGAAAGCATATCCTCTATAAACGCAGCATATTGCTACCGATGAACTGTATATTCACGCATATTCTTTCGTCGTTTTGACCGTTTGGAAACGATTCGGAAACGTTGCGTACGGGGTGCAGACGGTAGGATTTCGCCGGCAAACGGAAAGGCCCGCTCAGAGGGCGCGAAAGAAATACGGGAGACCCCTTCAGAAACGTTGGGCAGCGCTGCGCACGGCATCGTGACGGATCCGGACAGAAAGCCGATGAACCCGCGGCCGGCCCGACCTATGTATGGAGTGCTGCCGGCAACCATGCCCGCAAGCAAAACGCCCCGTCCGGAACTGAACCGAACGGGGCTGAAGAGCTTGGAATATAAAAGAGGGTCTACAGGCCGACGATGCCCTGCGGGAAGAAGAACATGGCGAGCACGACGCACACGGCGAAGACGACCGCGACGATGACGGTCAGCTTGTCGAGGTTCTGCTCCATGACACCCGTCGCAGCGCTGGAGTTGTACAGCGAGCTGGCGATCATGTCGGACACGCCGGTGCCCTTACCGGAATGCATGAGGACGAGCGCGATGAGCAGGAGCGTGGACAGCGCCCAAACGGCGAACAGGATGATCTGGAACGGACCCATAGGTTGGCGTCTCCTTGATTGGTGTTGACGGACAGGAGGTAATGGTAGCACACTCCCCCGCTCCCCAGCGAAACTCCAAACGAGGAGGTCGTGAGCGGCCCTCATGGCCTCGACAGCCCTCGGGACCTCGACCGCCCGGGATCCTCGGCCCCACATCGCCACCCCTTCAGCCGCCTCGGCTGCTTGAGGCCCCGGATCCACAGCCGCGCTCAATCCTCTCCTCGCTCCCTCCCTCGAACCGACCACCCTCCGCGACTCAAGCGGCAAACGGTAGCACAACTCGATAAAACTTCGCGATTTCCGGGAGTTTTGTCGAGTTGTGCTACTGACTGGCACCCCGAGAAAGGGCCACTTCGCGCATATGCGCGTACATCTGCCCGCCGCGAGGTGGCGGCTCAACGGTCGAAGGCGCAAGGACTCTTGAGCACGAACGTCAACCCCTCGTATCGCTGACCGCGCACCTCGCGTAGGCCGGGTTTGCGACAACACTCAACGAAACCGAGTTTGAGAGCCAGCTTGATCATCCGCACATTACCGAACCACGCTTACTCCGTCTCGACCGTTTCCCAGCGCACGTAATCCTCGATGTCCGCCTTGATGAAGTCGCGAAGGATCACGACACCGTCAGTTAATGCAAACATATCGATACCTCGACCACGTATAGGACGGACCGTATTCCGATTCTACGTCCGTTGGACTGAACGACCGGACACATCCCGCCGCAGGTTACCCAATTGGAACACGGATGGCTGGAGCTACTTGGGAACGTATTCTTCACTCACTGATCTGAGCCGATTGGTTCCGCTTGCATCAGGGAATACGATTGTTCACCACCATACGAAAGGAGGCCCGCATGGACATACCGGTCGTTCTTTCCCACCGCACGGCGTGGCTCTTCTACCATGCGCCCCTTCGCGAGGAGATCCTCGCCGTCGATGCCGATTACGGAATTTCAGAGCTCGGCATCCCCGCGCGCGAAATCGGCCGGCGCATTCAGCGGCTCCTTGTTGCCTGCGGCATCCCCGAGCAGGAGCTCGAGACGCTCGACATCCTCGTGTCCTTCAGCTTCGCACGCACCAATGCGAATACCACCGTCTTCACGTGTCATGTGCTCGGAGCGTTGCTGACCGCCGATGACGTCCATGAGATCGTGCCGGGCCTCTGCATCGTGTGTGAAAGCCTCTGCTTTATCCAGGCAGGCTGCTGGATGAGCGCATTGGAGCGCATCGAATTCGGCTATGAGCTGTGCGGGCGGTACGAGCTCTCCCTCGATGGCGGCGCGTACAGAAATCGCCCGCCGCTTTTAACGCGCGGCGAGGCTGTCGCGTTCATCGACGCCCATGTTAGTTTGAGGGGCGCCAAACGTGCCAAGGCCGCGCTCGCGCGCGTGAGAGGCGGCTCAAGGTCGCCCATGGAGACCGCGACCGCCTTGATGATCGCCCTCCCCCAAAAGCTCGGAGGACTCGGGTACCGCGGCATCGAGCTCAACCGTCGACTCGAGATGCCGGCCCATGCCCGACCCTTGACAAGATCGACTGAACTTGAAGTCGATATCCTCGCCCCCGGAATGAAGGTGGGCATCGAATACGACGGCGAAGACCATGCCGAGGCGGCGCAACGAGCTCGCGACGCGGAACGACTGGCAACCCTGGCGGCCATGGGCATCCGCATGCACGTAATCACCAAAGGGCAGTTTTCCGATCAACTTGCGCTTCATCGTGCGTTGAACGGGGTGGCTCGAGATCTTAGGGTTCGCCTCGAGCCCAGCGCCGCGTTCCAGCGTGCGCAAAACGATTTACGGCAACGGCTCATTCGCACTTGGAGGAGCACCTGACCATTGATGCGCTATGACATGTAAGTGCGCGGGCAGCATCGGTTGAAGACTGTCGCGCGCAAACGGTAGCACAACTCGATAAAACTTCGCGATTTCCGGGAGTTTTATCGAGTTGTGCTACCAAAGTTGAACGGCAGGGGGCTTATGGGGCCGCCCGAGATTGCGGCATCGAAGCAAAGGCGCTGGTTCGGACCAGGAAGGCAACTTCGGACCAGATACGCTTCTTAGACGAGCCGAAAGCGCCCCGCGAAAAGCAAAGCCGCCCGCCAGCACCGAGCTGACGGGCGGAAAACCTCACAAGTACGGGCCGTGGGCGCTGCCGGCACAACGACCCTCGCTGCACGGCGGGTCCTCGACGGCTGTCTCGAGATTATTCCTCGACAGCCAGGACGCGACCGGTCATCTCGGCGCTGGGCTCGAGACCGGCCATGGAGAGCATGGTCGGGGCGATGTCGGACAGGCGCCCGTCCTCGATGCCCACGAGCTTGGCGCTCTCGCTCACGATGATGAACGGGACCCGGTTGGTGGTGTGCGCGGTGAACGGC
>DBFEBE010000022.1:0-4721 GCA_048318985.1 Collinsella sp. | reverse complement strand
GCATCATCCCTCCAGGCCCACGCGCATGATGCGCTTGATTGAAAGCCAGGCGACCCCATCCAACACGGCGGCGACCGCGACCGCCGACGCCCCCGCCGGCGTGGCAAGACCCCGGCTAAAGTCCCCCGAGATGACCGACAGCACCGCGACCATGGCCAGGGGCATGGCGGCGACCATCCGAGCCGACATGCGGGCCTGCGACGTCTTGACGTCCAGGCGACGACGTAAATCGAGGCGGTCGTCGACCATCGATGCCGCCTCGGCGAGCATCTCATCCAACGGCGCCCCCGTGCGCTTCGATATCTTGAGCGCCAAGACGACAAGATCGAGCGCGGGCGCCTTCAGGCGCCCGAGCATCTCGTCGAGGGCGCGGATCGCCGGGACACCGCACGCGGTCGCCAGGGAGACGCGCATGAACTCCGTGCGCACGGGCTCGCGCGAGCGCTCTCCCACGAACCGCATGGCCTGGGGCAGGGAATGACCCGATCCCAAGGAGATGGCGAGCGCGCCGAAGGCCTCCGGCATCCCCTCCTCGAGCGCCAGCGCCTCGCGGCGCAGACGGCGCTTTCTTCTCGCAAGCAAGGCGAACACCGGAACGGATGCGCACGCGGGCGCCGCGAGGATGCCGAACGCGACGCAGCCCACGCATCCTGAGACGGCGCAGGCGAGCAACGTGACGCCCAGGGCCTCATCGTCTCCGGACGCACCGCGAGCGGACCCCCGTCTCCCGCCCACGCGCAACGCCTCATCCGCCACGGCATGCGCCAGCGACGAGGCCGCACTGTCCGCAAGCGCCCTTCTTGCCACGCCGCCAACTTCGCGCAACCGGCTCCGGATGTCTCCGAAAGCGCCCGGCACCGCATCGGACGCCGCGGCTTCGGAATCTCGCGAATCCCCGGTCAATCCCTCTACGCACAGCGCGACAAGGATCCCAACGGCTCCGGGCACAACGACCTCCACCCTTCCACCTCCCCTTCGGTCAAAGCTCCGGAACGGAGCCCCTCCTCGATGAACGGCGGCTCGCACACGAGGCTCCACGTCTCGCCGTCCGGATCGAACGAGACGTACTCCGTGAGCTCGACTCCGCCGTCCGCTCCGCGGGAGACCCCGGTGAACGAGGAGACGAATCTCCTGCCGTCGGGTCGACGCACGGACATCACGATGCCGTCGAGCGCCATGGCTATCTGCTCCTCGATCAACTCGCTCGGAAGGTCGATCCCGTAGCGGGCGAGCAAGGCGAGGCGCACCACGGTCTCGCGCGCACTCCCCGCGTGCAGGGTGGTCAGCGAGCCGTCGTGCCCCGTGTTCATGGCCTGCAGCATATCGACGCACTCCGCCCCTCGAACCTCACCCACCACGATGCGATCGGGCCTCATGCGAAGCGCATTCGTCACCAGGTCGCGAATCGTCACCGCCCCCGTCCCCTCTATCGAGGCCTCGCGCGCCTCCAGGCGCACCACATGCGGATGCCGGGAGAACTTGAGCTCCGCGGAATCCTCTATGGTCACGATCCTCTCGCCCGTATCGATCTCGCAGGAAAGCGCGTTGAGCAAGGTGGTCTTTCCCGAACCGGTGCCGCCCGCCACGGCGAGATCTTGGCGGAGCGCGACGGCGCAGGACAACATCCGGGCGTACCAGTCGGGAATCGACCCCATCTGGACCAACTGGGCGAGCGAGCAGATGCGGTCCGAGAACTTTCGTATGGTGAGCGTCGCGCCGTCTATGGCGATCGGGGGAATCACGGCGTTGACGCGGTACCCGCTCGGCAAGCGAGCGTTCACGATCGGGCTCCGCTCGTCCACGCGGCGTCCAAGCGGCGAGATGATGCGATCGATGATGATACGGACCTGCTCCTCGCTCTCGAATACGCCCGGGACCGAATGGAGGACGCCCCCTCGCTCGTAGAACACCGAGCCGTATCCGTTCACCATGATCTCGCTCACGCTCTCGTCATCGAGCAAGCCCTGGAGCGGGCCGAGGCCCACCACGTCGTCGAGCACCTCGCGCGCGACGCGCTCGCGCTCCGGCTCGGACATCCCCGAAGGGCATCTCGTGTTCACCACGGCCTCCACCGCGCCCCGCAGCTCCTCGCGCGCATGCGCCGCATCGGGCGCCCCGACGATTCGGGCCACCTCCTCCATGCCCACGCGCTCCAGCATCTCTCGCTTCACGACCGCCTTCACGGCCCGAACGCGACGATCGCCCTGACGGGCAGCGTCGCCTTCGAACCCCTGCGCCCGGCGCACGCGCTCCCATACGCTCATCGCGCCATCGCCCCCTCTCGCTTCCACGGCAAACGGAGCCTCGGCCTTTCCGCCTCTTGCTCTCCCGCCGAACCGTGCCCCGCATCCCATCCCTGGATCGGGCACCCCAGCTCTCTCAACAGGGTGCACGCGAACGACTTGACGCTTTTCCCGAACGCGCCCGGTGCGATCAGGGCGTCCCCCAAGCGCCCGAACTCGAGCAGCTCGGCCGTCGGTTCTCCCCCGTCGGAGATGCGCACCCTGGACCGCAGCGACACCGCCATCTCGAAGCGCAAGGCGCGCTCCTCCCCGCAACCCCGGGCACCGAACCTGTTGAACACACACGTCATCCGAGTCTTGGGCACGGCGATGCGCGCCGCGAGCCCCACCGCCCGCTGGGCGGACGCCTCGCCCGAAGCGCCGCCCGTGCCCACGACGAGGCACCGGTCGCAGCGAGACACCGCCGACGCCGCCGCATCGCCCCAGAACACCGAGGTGTCGACAAAGACCACGTCCGCCTCGGCACGCAGGGCCTCTATCAGGTCCTCCGTGGCGGAAGAGACGAGCTCGGCCTTCTCGGGCTCCTTGCAGGGCCCCCACAGCGTCAACCCGGGGGCCACGCGCATGGCCGTCGCCTCGACGGACTGAGCGCCCGCGAAGGAGCTATCGTGAGCCCCCGTGATGCCGCAAAGGTCCACCGCCTCCTCGATACCCATCAGGTCATGCAGGTTTCCAAACATCAGGTCCAGGTCGATCAGTGCCGCCTTAAGGCCCATATGGGCAGCCATCCACGCCATCGAGGCCGCGATCGTCGTCTTGCCGACCCCGCCCCTACCGGAAATCAGGGTCACGAGCGGCGCTCGCCTGCCCTCGGGAGCAGGAGGATCCGCCTCATGCCGGCCCGCGCCCCCATCGGGCGCATCGGCGCCATCGCGAACCTGCTCCGCTCTCGCTGCCGCGGGCTCGGAAGATGCCAGCACCTCGAGCACGGTTTCCGTTCGCTTCGGCGCGACCGGGACCGCGGTCCCGGCGGCATCCGCGCACCCCGCCCCGTCATCCGAACGAGAGCTGAGGACCTCGGCGGCCTTGTCGCGCTCGGCGCCGGCGCCCAGGACGGCGCGCATCGGGATCACGTCTCCCACCGTCGGCCCGGCGGCACCCGGCCGGCGGGGCCAAGGGGGCACCCCTTGGTCTCCCCGCGCGGCCACGGATCGCGCACGGGACGCCCGCGAAGACCGACCCTCTTCCGCGCCCACGATATGGGGCGGCTCCCGTGCACGCGGCGCCTGCACGACCTCCGTCGCCCCGGCGTAGAACATACGGGCGGCCACGCCGGCATCAAGCTCATCCACCATCGCGACGATCGACGCGGCTCCCCTGTGCTGAGCGAACGCGCCGATAAGGTCCTCGGCCTCCTCCGTCGCGCCATGCGGGCATATTGCGACCCCGCCCGCGTCGGGTGACAGCAGGTCGCGCATCGCGAGCATGACATCCGGCCCATCGCACCGAACCAGCTGCGACCCCGCATCCCGACCGCAGATCTCCCGGCGAACGGAGGCCATGTCGTCGCTTCCGCACCACGCCAGCCATATCGAACCCATCATGCACCTTCCCCATCTCGTGCGCTTCCCTCTGCCCCGGCATCATGCTCGGACCCCTCGGCGCCTTCCGGCGGCGCGGCGGCTCCGGGCACGACGATCGTCACCGTGCCCGCACTCGTCGCAACGAGCACCTCCTCCACCGACGCGGGATCGACCGCCAAGGTCGCCCACGTCAGCTCCGATGACCGTTCAGCCAGCATGCTCGTGTCGAGCACGGAGGCGGCGCAAAGCCGATCGGCGACAGCGTCACGCGAGACGTAGACGTCGACGCGCTCCCCGCGCTCCAACGCTCCGCCGACCGCGTGCTGCGAATCAACCGGCACCGACACCGCGACCTTTCCCGCTGGGACCGCGACGGAGCCGTCGTCTGCCTGGAAGTAAGCGGGACACAGGACGGCGCCTTTCGGCACGCGCGACGTCACCGGCTTCCCTATGACCTCATCGAGGTCGCGTGTTGCATCGGACGGGAGCAGACTCGCGACCCACTCCTCAACCGCCACGTCGGCTTCGCCCAAGCTGTCACCAGGCTCCAGCTCCCGTGTCGCCACGCATACCGACACCAAGTCGCCGCCGTACCGCGCGAGCACCTCCTGCTGCTCTCGCTCGACCTCTGCGCGCACAGATGAGACGCTTCCCATGGAGATGAGCATTGCAGCGATGCCGGCAGCCATGCTGACCAGTAGCCTCTTCTTTCGCTCCATACCGCCCCCCGTCTGTCGCGCAGGCCCATCGCACCGGCCATCCGGCCGATGGGCTCGACTTCATTGTGTGCGGGAATCGGAAGCGTCCGCATATCGAAAATAGAACCTGATCGCCCATCCAACAAACCGCTTTCACCTGGCAAACGGCTTTGTTTGAGCAGCGCAAGATACATCAC
>DBFEBE010000021.1:0-4011 GCA_048318985.1 Collinsella sp. | reverse complement strand
ACACCGCGGAGCCCGTCGGCAGCGCCGCCGCGCAGGCGGCGGGCGGCCAAGCACCCGCCGCTCCGGCGCGCATGGAGTCACCCACCAAGAAGCTTGCCGAGGCCGCGCGCGCCATGCGCGGGCGGCTCGCCGCCTCGTTCGCGTTCTGGATCCCGCTCTTCTATATCGGCATGGGGCACATGCTCGGCTGGCCCGTCCCGTCCGTCTTCACCGATCCGGCGCACGCTATGACGCTCGCCCTCACCGAGCTTGTCCTCACCGTCCCCATCCTCTACGTCAACCGCGCCTACTTCCAAGGCGGCCTCACCTCGCTCGCGCACGGCGCGCCCACCATGGACGCCCTGATCGCGATCGGCGCCGGCGCGAGCGTCGGCTGGTCGGTGTTCGCTATGTTCCTCATGGCCGACCAGCTCGCCGCGGGCGACATCCACGCCGCGCACATGACGGCCATGGACAACCTCTACTTCGAGAGCGCGGGCACGATCCTCACGCTCGTCACCGTGGGGAAGTACCTGGAGACCCGCAGCAAGTCCAAGACGGGCAGCGCCATCGAGGCGCTCATCGACCTCGCCCCCAAGACGGCAACCGTCCTCGACGAGCAGGGCGCCGAGGCGTCCGTCGCCGTCGAGCTCATCTCGGTCGGTCAGACCGTGCTCGTTCGGCCCGGCGAGTCCATCCCGGTCGACGGCGTCGTGCTTTCGGGGGCGTCCGCCGTGGACGAGAGCGCTCTGACAGGCGAGTCTCTCCCCGTCGAAAAGGGGCCCGGGGACACGGTGTCGGCGGCGACGGTCAACCGCACCGGCTCGTTCACCTTCCGCGCCACCCGCGTGGGCGCCGACACCGCGCTCGCGCGCATCGTGCGCCTCGTCGAGGAGGCGAACGCCACCAAGGCGCCGATCGCACGGCTCGCGGACAAGGTGGCCGGCGTGTTCGTCCCCGTCGTGCTCGGCATCGCGGCGGTCACCTTCGCCGCGTGGATCATCGCGGGAGGCAGCGTCAACCAGGCGCTCACCGCCGCCGTCGCCGTCGTGGTGATCAGCTGCCCGTGCGCCCTCGGGCTCGCCACGCCCGTTGCGATCATGGTCGGCACGGGGCGCGGGGCCGAGATGGGGGTCCTGTTCAAGAACGGCGAGGCGCTCGAGAGCCTGCACGCCGTCGACACGGTCGTGCTCGACAAGACGGGCACGGTCACGAACGGCGCCCCGTCCGTGACCGACATCCTGCCCGCCGTACGCACAGACGGCTCGCCCGTCCTCTCCGAGCGCGCCCTCATGAAGCTCGCCTGCGCCCTCGAGCACGGCAGCGAGCACCCGCTGGCCGCCGCCATCATGGAGCGCGCCGAGGAGATGGGCGTCGTCGCCCGTCAGGTGCAGGACTTCCGCGCCATACCGGGACGCGGCGTGACCGCGCGCGAGGGGGCCAACCAGGTCGCCGCCGGCAACGCCGCGCTCATGGGCGAGCTCGGCGTGGCGGTCGACGGAGATCTCGCCGAGTCGCTCGCCCGGGAGGGCAAGACCCCGCTCTTCTTCGCGCGGAACGGGGAGATCGCGGGCGTCATAGCCGTCGCGGACGAGGTGAAGCCGACGAGCGCGGCCGCCATCGCCGAGCTGGACCGGCTCGGCATCCGCGCGGTCATGCTCACGGGCGACAACCGCGCCACCGCCGAGGCGGTCGCCCGGCGCGTCGGCCTGCCGGCGGACGCCGTCATAGCCGACGTCATGCCCGAGGACAAGGAGCGGCACGTGCGCGAGCTCCAGGAGCGCGGCGGACGCGTCGCCATGGTGGGTGACGGCATCAACGACTCCCCCGCCCTCGCCCGCGCCGACGTCGGGCTGGCGATCGGCACCGGGGCGGACGTCGCGAAGGAGGGCGCCGACGTGGTGCTCATGCACAGCGACCTCATGGACGTCGCGCGCGCGGTCGAGCTCTCGCGCGCAACGATCCGCAACATCAAGCAGGACCTGTTCTGGGCGCTCGCCTACAACGCCTGCGGCATCCCGCTGGCAGCCGGAATCTTCTACCCGCTGATCGGCTGGCAGCTCTAGCCGAAGTTCGGCGCGGCCGCCATGAGCGAATCGAGCGTCTGCGTCGTCGCCAACGCGCTGCGCCTGAGGGGCTTCAAGCCGAAGGCCTAGCGGCGCCGAGCCGGTCGACAAGGCGCCGCCGCGCGATAGCGCCGCGGCATCCACGCGGGATCGCCCGCCTTGCCGAGAACGGCGGCCATCGCGGCCGATAACCGGTATCCTGATACGCAAACCCGACTACAGGGAGGAACCAACCATGGAGTACATCATCAAGACCTCGGGCCTCATGTGCGGCCACTGCGATGCGAAAGTCGAGACCGCGCTGCTCGCCGTCCCCGGCGTCTCGTACGCCGACGCCGACCACGAGGCGCAGCGCGTCGAGGTGGGCTGCGACGACACGGTCGCCCCGCAGCAGCTCGCCGATGCGGTCGCGTCCGCGGGCGAGACGTTCCGCGCGCTGTCGGTCGAGGCGGCGTAACGCCCGCGACCCGTCCGAACCCCGAGCGCCCGCGCATCCGGCCCGCCCCCGCCCCTGGCGGAGCGGCCGGTCGCAGGCGCTCGCCGACCCTCAAGAAGGAGGCCCGCCCATGATGGCCGACCGGGACCGCACCGTCCGCCTGCTCAAGACCGCCCGCGGACAGATCGACGGCATCTTGCGCATGGTCGAGGACGACCGCTACTGCATCGACATATCCACGCAGCTCATGGCGACCGAGTCACTCATCGCCCGCATCAACGCGGACGTCCTCAAGGCCCACATCGAGGGGTGCGTCCGCACCGCCGCCGACGCGGGGACGCCCGAGGAGAAGGACGAGAAGATCGCCGAGATCGCCCGCGTGATCGACAAGCTGGCCAAGTAGGGCGCCCGGGCGCAGGGGCGATGCGGCGCGGCACGACCGCCGCCTCCGACGCCATGCCGGCACATCGAGGGCGAAAAACGGGTAGAATCGAGCCTATTCGAAAACGAATCGAGAATCGAGGCACCATGAACGACTTCATGAACGGGCGCCGCGGCGCCGACGAGCTCACCTACGCGCTCGGCGGCCTGTCCCTGCTGCTCGCCCTTATCGGATCGCTGTTCACCATCCAGTGGCTGGGCATCATCGCGCTCATCGTCGTGCTGGTCGCGCTGTTCCGCGCGTTCTCACCGGATAGCCCTGCCCGCGCGCACGAGAACGACATGTACCTCGAGCTCGTCTCCAAGATCCCCTTCGCCACCCGCGGACCCCGCGCCGGGGCGACCGGCCGAGCCGCGGCCAGCGCCGAGGCGGCGTTCGACCGCAAGAAGCGCACGGCCCAGAAGATGTGGGACAACCGTAAGACCACCCTGTACTTCAAGTGCAAGAACTGCGGCCAGATGCTCTCCGTCCCGCGCGGCAAGGGCAAGATCCGCGTGACGTGCCCCAAGTGCGGCACCAAGGTCGAGAAGAACTCCTAGCCCCAAGGCACCCGGCACCCCACATCCGCCCCGCAACGACAAGCGGCCCGGACGCACCGATCGAGGTTGCGTCCGGGCCGCTTTCTGCTGCGGGCCGACGGAGATGCGAAGGGACGAAATCGCCGAAGCGGGAAACGAACCTCCCGGAGTCGGCAGGGTCCGGGTACCGGTCGACGTCGCTGCCGGAAGGCGCGCCTGACAGCGAATCATGATGCGCCGACGTGCCGTCCCGGATCGCGGCGGCACAGGGGCCCTCCTGTCGGCGCACCATCATGTGCCGGCGCGCTGCTGCCGGACGGCGGGGGCACGGCCGCTTCCGGCAGAGCATCATGATGCGCCACGGGGCGCCCTCCCGCGAGGCGCCCGATCATCCTACGGGCGCGTCGCGCACGGGCAAGGGAATCGCCCCGCAGCCATGGCCCCGGCACGGCGAGAAGCCGGCCCGAAGGCCTTCTTGCTGCTCTGGGCTCCATCCTTTTTCACGGTGAGCGGGACCCCATCGCCCCCGTGCGGCACACGGCGCCGCCCGCGCCGCGCCCGCGCCCCCTC
>DBFEBE010000020.1:0-19406 GCA_048318985.1 Collinsella sp. | reverse complement strand
CCTCAATACGGCGTCTGCCCTGAATTGAGGTTCGAGATCGTAGGCCTAGCGGCTACTCGACGACGGCGTAGATGTCGTCGGCGCGCATGAGGAGGTAATCCTCGCCGTCGACCTTGATCTCGTTGCCACCGAACTTGCCGTAGATCACCTTGTCGCCGACGTGCACGTCCATCGGCAGGCGCTCGCCGGCGTCGTTGAGCTTGCCGGCGCCCACGGCGACGACCTCGCCGCGCTGCGGCTTCTCCTGCGCGTTGCTGGCGATGTAGAGACCGGAAGCGGTCTTCTGCTCGGCGGCATCGGGCTTGACCAGGACGCGATCTCCAAGCGGCTTGAGAGACATGCTGTTTCCTCCTTTTGCTGGCGGCCGGTCCCTACCGACCGTCCACGCGTTTGCTTACGCGTTGAATAGTACCCACCAAGACAGACTTATACAACGGAACTGCAAAAAATCTTATGAATCGGCACTTAGATTTCCTGAGCGCTCGGCCCCGTGGGTCGCAGGATGCCCGGTCCCTAGCGGGAATAGACTTCCCGACCGCCCACGAAGGTCGCGAGCACGCGCGCGTCGATGATCTCCTCGGGGTCGCACGCGGTGACGTCCCGGTCGAGCGCCACGAAGTCCACAAGGTATCCCGGGGCGATGCGACCGAGCTCGTCCTCGTGCTGGGCCGCGACGGCGCTGCCCGCCGTGTAGATGCGCAGCGCGTCGGCGGCGGAGATGCGCTCTTCCGGTAGCCAGCCTCCGCTCGGCCAGCGGCTCGCAGGGTCTCGACGCGTCACCGCCGTATACAGCACGTTCATGCTGTCCGGCAACGTGATGGGGGAATCGGTGCCGAACGCCTGGAGCACCCCGCGGCGCAGGTAGGTCGCGAACGGCCACATGATGCGGCTGCGATCCGGCCCCAGGTCGCGCTCGGGGCCGCCCGGGTCGAGCGTGATGTGGCACGGCTGGGAGCTCGCGACGACATCGAGATCGCGCAGGCGGTCGATATCCCCGGGCAGCAGGTTCTCGAGGTGCTCGAGGGTGTTGTGCCCGCTCGGCAGCGGCCCGTAGAGCCGGCGCGCCTCCTCGAAGATATCGAGGGCCTCGTGGATCGCCCCGTCGCCGATCACGTGGATGCGCACCGCGTGGCCGCGCTCGGCGGCGGAGAGCACGAGCGCGCGCATGCGGTCGGCGCTCACGGTCAGCCTGCCGCGGTCGCCTGGGAAGCGCGGGTTGCTGTAGGGCTCGGTGAGGTACGCGGTGTGCTCGCTCGAGACGCCGTCGAAGAACTGCTTGAAGCCCGGTGCGCGCAGGAGGTCGCTGGTGCGGTAGCGCTCCTGCATGGCCTCCAGCCGAGCCTGGTCGTCGAGCAGCGTGGGAAACAGATGCGCGCGCAGCGTCAACTGGCCCGCCGCCTCGAGGGCCTCGTAGATATCGTCCCGGATGAAATCGCAGCCGGGCATCGGCATAAGGGACATGTCGCAGATGGAGGTGATGCCGAGCTCGGCCATGCGCGCCATCTGGGCACGGTACGCATCGCGGATGCGCCCCTCTCCCATCCACTCCAGGCAGCGCGGGAGCAGCTGCATGGCGGCGGCCTCGTGCGCCACGCCCGTCAGCTCGCCGTCCTCGTCGTAATCGAAGCTGCCGCCAGCGGGCGGCTCCGTGTCGCGCGTCACCCCGAGCAGCTCGAGCGCCCGGGTGTTGAGCCAGAGCGTGTGCCCGTCACCCGAGTACATCGCGCAGGGTCGGTCGGGAAGCACCGCGTCGAGCGAGCGGCGCGTGGGGTGGACCGGCGGGTCCCACCGGTAGTCGCGCCACCCCTGGGTGACCACCCAGGCGTCATCGGGCAGCGTCGCGGCGAACGCCGCCGCCTTGGCGGCGAGGTCCTCTTCGCTTTTCCCCATCTCCATAAGCAGGTAGGGCGAGGAGCCAAGCGCCGTATGGAAGAAATGCAGGTGCGCGTCATGGAAGCCCGGGCACAAGAGCGCATCGCCGAAATCGCGCACGGGGGTCGCCGCGGGGACGGCGGCGAGGACATCATCGGGCGAGCCCACGAAGGCGATGCGCCCCGACGCCACCGCGAACGCGAGCTCACGAGGGGCCCGCTCACCCGGGGAGCTCGTGAACACGCGTGTCGAACGCACAACATAATCTGCATTAAAAGCCATGTCCTGCCGCCTTCGTGTCGAATGGACGATACGTCGCCGCGCCCTCCGCCGGGGGGATGCGGCATGCCGGACCATCATACCGCCCAGAATCGATCGCCAAGCATATGGTTACGCCAGCGGTCGGCTCGCCCGCCCGCGTCGGACCAAGCGATGGGGCCCGGCGAAAAAGTGCCTGGACAGGATGCCGCCATCAGCGGGCGACAGGACGAGCTCGACACGCAAGGGCCGCCGGGCTTCAAGATGGCCGCAAGGTTCCCCGAACCGACAATGGGGGACGCCTGCGGACGAATCCGAGGCCCATAGCGGCCGTGAGGCTCCCCAAAGCGACATCCGGAGGCGCTTCCGGACGCCACGGCCGCGAACGACGAGGCGCCCCCTCTCCCTACGGCGGGCCTCGCGCACCCCACGCCCCTCACCTCACCTCGCTTCGCCTCACCTCGAAACAGGTTAAATAAACACGCCGACATGCTTCACCGTGCTAGAGTTAGGGCAGCGTAAAGCATGTGCAAGCACGACGAGAGGATGTTCCAGGCATGGTGAAGACGAAGGCGCAGCAGATCATGGCGGACCGCGAGGCGCGCAGCGAGCAGGAGGCGACGCGGGCGATCCTCGACATCGCGGCGGAGTTCGAGCCCTACATCATCCGGCAGCGCCGCCACTTCCACAAGCATCCCGAGCCGAGCCTCGAGGAGGTGCGCACGACCTCCGACATCGCCGGGCAGCTCGACGCGATGAACATCCCCTACGAGCGCCCGCTCAAGACGGGCCTCGTCGCGACGCTGCGCGGCACCGCCCCGGACGCCTACCGAGCCGACGGCACGCCGCGGCGCCGCCTGCTCATGCGCGCCGACATCGACGCCCTGCCCGTCACCGAGCGCACCGAGGAGGAGTTCGCAAGCGTCAACGAGGGCTTCATGCACGCATGCGGCCACGACTGCCACATCGCCATGATGCTCGGCTGCCTGCAGGTCCTGCGCCACATGACCGACGACATCCACGGCGAGGTCCGCATCGTGTTCCAGCCCTCCGAGGAAAACGGGTCGGGCGCCAAGATGATGTGCGAGGCGGGCGTTTGCGAGGGAGTCGACGGCGCCTTCGCGATGCATATCTGGAGCGAGGTCGACGCGGGCACCGTCAGCTGCGAGCCCGGGCCGCGCATGGCGAACACCGACTGGTTCCGCATCGACGTCCACGGCACCTCCTGTCACGGCGCCATGCCGCAGCGCGGCGCCGACGCCATCATGGTGGCCGCCGAGATCGTGAACGCCCTGCAGACCATCGTGAGCCGCGACCTCTCCCCCTACGAGCCGGCGGTCGTGACGGTCGGCGAGCTCCACGGCGGCACGGCACGCAACGTCATCGCCGGTTCGGCCTACCTCACCGGCACCGTACGGACCTACTCCGACTCCACCCACAAGATGATGCCGGAGCTCATCCGCCGCATCTGCACGCACACCGCGGCGGCGCTGGGCGCCGAGGCCGAGCTGTCCGACTACACGATCGCCAACTACAAGGTGGAAAACGAGCCCGCCGCAAGCGAACGCTGCCGTCAGGCAGTCCACAAGGTGCTCGGCGCCGCGGGAGAGGGACGTTACCGCGGAACCCTCTCGGGCGAGGACTTCTCGGAGTACCTCCGCCGCGTGCCCGGCGTGCTCGCCTTCGTGGGGTGCCGCAACCCGCAGGTGGGCGCCACGTTCGCGCAGCATTCCTGCTATTACCGGATCGACGAGTCGGTCCTCGCCAAGGGAGCCGCCGTCGCCGCGCAGTACGCCGTGGACTTCTTGGCGGAGCCCACGCAGGAGGAACTCGACGGGCCGCTCGTCACGCGCATCGCCGAATCCAACCCAGCGCTCGCCGACACCGTGCGCTCCGCCCGGGCAGCGACCGTCGGGGCCCATCACGCCCTGAGAGACGCCCGCGAAGCGCGCATGACCGCCGCCCGCGAACTGCGCCGCGCCCATGCGAAGTCCGAGGAGGAGGCGGAGGGCGGGTCGGAGGGCTGACCCCGCGCCCCGCACCACGAATTGACACCCAACCTCAATTTAGGGACTGTCCCTGAATTGAGGTGCGCTTTGGGACGGGGCCCGATGAGCGCTTCCGACGCGACCCGATCACCTTAAGCGAAACTGCGCCCCCTGGGGCCGACATTCCCGATCGGCCCCAGGGGGCCGTCTCATCTCGCCGGGCGGCGGGTCCGCTAGTTGACGTAGCGGAACCCGTTGCCCACGATCTCGGAGCTGTCCACGATCGTGATGAACGCGTCCGGTTCGATATCGCGCACGTACCGGCGAAGCTTCACCGCCTCGCGGCGCGAAAGCACGCACATGATCACGGTCACGCTCCTCCCCGAGAACGCCCCGTAACCTCGGCTGATGGTCGCCGTCCGCTTAAGCTCCTTGACGATGAACTTCTCGACCGCGACCGGCTGGCGGCAGATGACCGTGCACACCTTGCGCAGATGGATGCTCTCGATGGCCTTGTCCACCACGAGGGTCTTCGCGAACAGGCCGAGCACGCAGTAAAGCCCCACGCGAGGGCCATAGAGCACCGCGGCGATGCAGACGATCCCGATATCGACATAGAGCAGGGCACGGCCGATCTCGAGCGTGCTGTGGCGCTTCAGGATCATCGCGAGGATATCCGTACCGCCCGTGGATGCGCCGATATCGAACACCATCGCGCTGCCGATAGCCGGCAGGAGCACGGCGAAGCAGAGGTCGAGCCACATATCGCCCGTGACCGAGGACGAGGAGGCGCCGGGGAACAGCATCTCGAACAGCGACACATACCCCGAAAGCGCGACGGATGCGAACACGCTCCAGAGGATGGCCCGGCGCTCGAGGAAGATGAAGCCGAGTACCACAAGGACGATGTTGATGATCCACATGAACGCGCCGACAGGAAGCGAGGGGCAGAGCGTCGACAGGATGACCGAGACCCCCGAGGTCCCGCCGAAGGCGAAGTGGTTCGGCGTCTTGAAGACCACGATCGCGAGCGCGGTCAAGATGAGACCGGCGTTCAGCGTCGCGAAGAAGCGCATGAAATGGGGGTCCTGGCTGCGGCGACGGCGTTCCTGCTCCCCCAGCCTGATGTCCTCGGGCGACACCAGGTGCTCCATGGGCTCGACCGGAGTCCCATCAGCCGCCCCTCCGCGCACCACGGCCTCGCGCTCCCCCATCTCGCACCCTCTCTCTCGCGCCGGTCCCGATGCCTGTGATGGTAACGCCGCGCGCGAACAATGCAATCCACCGCGGCGCAGTGACCGGGCACGAGACCTCCCGCCCCGCTCGCGCCAAAAGGGGGCGTACCCTCTAGGCGCGCCTCCCGGCGCATCCGTGGATCAAAACGAACGGCGGCCCGGCCGCACATGGCGACCGGGCCGCGAGATGCCTATCCGAACGATACAGGACGGACTAGAACGCGGGAAGCACGTCCTGGCCGTAGGTCTTCTCCAGATAGTCCTTGAAGTCATCCGAGGTCAGAACATCGACGAGCGCCTTGACCGACTCGCTGTCCTCGTTGCCCGCCGCGACGCAGATGATGTTCGCGTACTGCTCGACGGCGGTGGAGCCCGTCTCCTCGTGCGCCAGGGCGTCCTTGACGTGATAACCGGCCTCGATGGCGTAGTTGCCGTTGAGCACCGCGAAATCGACGGAGTCGAGCGCGCGCGGGACCGCAGCCGCCTCGAGCTCCTGGAACTGGATGCCGTGCGGGTTGTCAGCGATATCCTTGGGCGTGGCCTCGAGGTTCTCGGGGTCGGACAGGGTGATCAGGCCAAGATCCTGCAAAAGCAGCAGGGCGCGGCCCTCGTTGGTGGGGTCGTTGGGAATGGCGATGGAGGCGCCGTCGGCGATCGCGTCCAAGTCGGAGCACTTGCCGGCGTAGACGGCCATCGGCTCGTAGTGGATGGCGCCGACGGAGACCAGGTCGGTGCCGTTTTCCTTGTTGTAGTTGTCAAGGTAGTTGATGTGCTGGAAGTAGTTGGCATCGACTGCCCCGGACGTGGTGTCCTTGTTGGGCAGGATGTAGTCGGTATACTCCTTCACCACGAGCTCGATACCCTGATCGGCAAGCTTGCCGGCGGCGAAATCGTTCAGGATCTCGGCGTGCGGGGTAGGGCTCGCAGCGACAGTCAGCTTGGTCGCGGCGGTCGCGGAACCGGCGGCACCATCCGACGAACCGCAGGCGGTAAGCCCGGAGAGGGCGGCAGCGGAAAGGCCGGCGGCGACGGCCTGAAGCACGGAACGACGAGAGACGGGAGTGTTGAGGGCGGCCATGAGGGATTCCTTTCTGAGATGATGCGGGTCACTGCGTGGTACCGATTAACCTATCAGGAGCATAGGTTTTCAATCGGGCCGCGCCGATAACGTAACCCGCCTGTAACGAACATGAATACGAAAGCAAGCACAGAACGGCGCCGCAGGCAACAGGCCATGTCCGGGCGACGCGGGAAAGAACGGAACGGGCAAGGGGCGAGAACCGGGCGCTCAGGTGCCGCAGACTGCCCCGAACGAGGAGGGCGCGCGCCTTGCGTGCGGCGCCCGACGAGTAAGGGGCAAGATGCGGTGCCTGAGCGTTCCGCCTAGCGGTGGTCGACGCGGCGGGCGATATAGTTGCACACGCTCTGGATCAGCTGGACGAGAACGATGAGCAACACGACGGTCGCGATCATGACCTCGTTCTCATAACGATAATAGCCATAGCGAATGGCGATATCGCCCAAGCCGCCCGCGCCGACGGCGCCTGCGATGGCGGTATAGCCAAGCACGGCGATCAGGGTCACAGCGATACCGCGAACGATGCTCGGCAGCGCTTCGGGCAGAAGCGCGGACCACACGATCCGCGGCACCGAGGCACCGCAGGCCTCGGCGGCCTCGACGGCATCGCGGCTCACCTCGGCGAGGGACTGCTCGACCATGCGGGCCACGAAGGGCGCCGTCGCCACGACGAGCGGCGGGATGACGCCGCGCACGCCCGTCGAGGTGCCCACGATCGCCTGGGTCGCGGGCATGAGCGCGATCAGCAGGATGATGAACGGCAGGGAGCGGCCGATGTTGACGATCCAGCCCAGAACCGCGTTGAGCGCGGGCATGGGCCGCAGGCCGTCGGGAGCCGTCAGGTGCAGGACCACGCCGAGCACGATGCCGAGCACGTAGGCGATCGCCGTGGAGGCGAACAGCATGACGAGCGTGTCGACCAGGCCCTGCGCGAGAAGGCCGGAGAACTCGGCAAGAAATTCGTTAAGCATCCCAATCAACCCTTCCGAGCAGCACGCGCGTCGCCTCGGCGGATGGCGCGTCGAAGACGCGCTCCACCGGCCCCTGCTCCACCACGCGGCCGTGCTCGAGCACGGCGACGTTCTTGCAGATCTTCTGCACAACGTCCATGGAGTGGGTGATCACCACGAGGGTGACCCCGGTCTCGCGGTTGATATCGCGGAGCAGCTTGAGGATCGTGTTGGTGCTCTTGGGGTCCAGCGCCGACGTCGCCTCATCGCACAGGATGACCTCGGGCTCGCACGCGAGCGCGCGGGCGATCGCCACGCGCTGCTTCTGCCCGCCCGACAGCTGGCTGGGGTAGCTGGAGGCCTTCTCCGCCAGACCGACGCGCGCGAGCAGGCCGAGCGCGCGCTCTCGATTCTCCGCCGTGACCTTGCCGTTTGCGGCGACGAACGGAAAGCAAACGTTCTCGAGCACGGTCTTCTGGGCAAGCAGGCCGAAGTTCTGGAAGATCATGGCGATGCGGCGGCGGTAGGCGCGCAGGTCGGCACCGGAAAGCTCGGTGACGTCCCGGCCGTCCACCACGATCCTGCCGGACGTCGGGCGCTCGAGCAGGTTGATGGTGCGCACGAGCGTGGACTTGCCCGCGCCGCTCATGCCGATGATGCCGAAGATGTCGCCGTCGGCGATCTCGAGGTTGATGTCGGTCAGGGCGCTTACGGTCCCGCTCGGAAGGCCGGACGCAAGCGTCGAGGCAGCCCCGTCGGTCGCCTGGGCTACGCTCGCAGCGACCGCTGCGGGGTTTCCGCTCACGGATGCCGCGTACGCGAAGTCGGCGTCCTTGCCGCGAGAACGGCGCCCTCGCGGCGCAGGCGCCGCGAAGGATTTAGAAACATGCTGAATGCTGATCAAAAGTGCATCTCCGCTCGATGACGGTCGTGTCGTAAGAAGGCGGGCTGACTCCCGCCGGAGACAGCCTATCAGGGCGCCCGGTCTCCGTCTAGCCGCGCGCGCGGCGCAGCACGACAGAGTGCCCGGGCGAGGGCATCTCCATGACCATCATCGTGATATGTGCGGCAAACGTATTCATGCGGTTTACCATAACAGGCCCAGGCCTCATGGACAACCACGAAATCCATCGGAAACCTCTTGGCTCCCACGCCTCGATCCAGCCTCAATTTTGGGACAGGCACCGAATTGAGAGGTTGATTTGAGAGGTTGACCTGGCCGCACCTCAAAATGGGGACAGGAACCGAATTGAGGCGACCCCGGCAGCCGGAGGACAACCCGGCCCGGCAGCAACGACCTCGGCTTCGCCCGTTGCCGCCCCTCCCCGGCGCATTTGCAGAACGAGCACGTCCCCAACTGGAAACGGGCCCCAACGGGAAACGGGCCCGGCAGAATCGCCGGACCCGTTCCCCGTTGCAACACTGTCGTTTAGGTATCAGTACGGCAGCGCGCCCACGATGCCGTACACAACGAGGTACACGACCAGCACGATAATGCCAAAGTACTTCGCATACGTCTTCTGGAAGTCCACGAAATTGAGCTCACAGCTCTCGCACAGCAGGTACAGGGCAGGGATCACAGGACTCACCAGACGGAATGCCTGACCCACCATCGAGGCGACGGCAGCCTGCGCCGCACCGATCCCGAACTGCGCCATAACCTCCTTCATCACCGATGCGATGCCGAAATAGAACGCATCCTGAGGCAGGAAGCACACGGCAGGAGTGGCAATCACCGCGTACAGAGGCGCCATATGAGCAGCAAGCTGCGTGGGAATCACCTGGGCGATGAACCCCGCGAGTGCCGCAACCATGCCCGAACCGGTGAGTATGCCCGAGAACACGCCCGCGCCGAGCGTGATGACGGCCGTGGGCAGCACATCGGCGGCAAGATCCTCCAGGCGAGCAGAGCTCTCCTTCACCGACGGGTAGTTGACCGTGAGTGCCACGACGCTCGCAAGCATGAAGATGATCGAACCATGGATATCGCCCTGGATGAGCAGGGCCACGCCCACAAGCGTCAGCACGAGGTTGAACCAGAAAAGCTTCGGCCGCTTGAGCTCAACATCCTTGTCGCGTACCGCCGCGACCATCTGCTCGATATGCTCCGGCGACACCGCAACGGCGTTCGTTCCGGTGTAGCCCAAGCGCTGGCGCTCCTTCTTGCCCAGGAAATACGTGACAACGATAATGGTCGCCTGGGCGGCAAGCAGGCCGGGCAGCAAGGTCGCGAACAACTCGTTGACCTCGATGCCCTGCGCGGTGGCGGCGGCGATGGTAGGCCCTCCCCAAGGCAGCTGGTTCCAGATACCGATGGGCGCGACGATGATGATCGCAAGGTAGCTCAGCTTGAGCCCGAGCTGCTTGTACAGGCTCAAAAAGCCCGCGACGCAGATGATGATCGTCGTCGTGGTGTCGCCGTTGAACGATACGACCGTGGCGACCATGACGGTGGAGAGCAGCACCTTGAGCGGGTCGCCTTTGGCCATGCGGATAAAGAAGATGGCCACGGGGTCGAACAGGCCCACGCCGAGCATGATATCGAAGTAGAGGATCGAGAAGAGAATCGTCAGGCCCGGTGAGATGACACCCCAAGACACCTTCTCCGCCTCCCAATCAACGGAGAAGAACACGCCCTCCTTGATCCAGGAGAACAAGTCATGACGCTCGCGCCGGTAACGAACAGCGCTGCTACGCCGAATGCGAGCGGCACGAGCGTAAGCGCGTTAAACACGGAAAGCTTCTTCATCGACAGCAGGACGATGAACGCGACGATCATGGCAAACGCCAGCAGGGTCAGCATCTACGATCGCCTCCAAATCTATCTTGACGCTGGATTGGTATAAGAAAAGCCCGCGAGTCCCCATGCGTGGATTCGCGGGCCTTCCGAAGGGAGAGAACCGTCCGCGGGCGCCGAAAAGCGCCCCGAGTGCGGCATCGGCTACTTAATGAAGTGCACGCAGTCGTACAGGTGCTCAAGCGCCTTGTCCTTGCGCGCGTTGAAGACGACCTTGTTCTGTTCGAACAGGTTGTTGCCCTCAGCATCGATGGACACGATCAGGGGACCGAACTCGTTGACGCGACAGGTCCAGAGCGTCTCGGGCATCCCGAGGTCGCGCCAGTTGGCGTCCTCGATCTGCTCGACCTCCGTAGCAGCCAGCACAGCGCAGCCGGCGGGGAACACGCAATGGATCGCCTTGTGCTCACGGCACCCGGCCTCGGTGTTGGGGCCCATTCCGCCCTTGCCGACGATGAGCTTGACGCCGGTGCGGGCGATGAATTCCTTCTCGAACTTCTCCATGCGCATCGAGGTGGTCGGTCCGATGGAGATCATCTCGTGGACCTCGGTGCCCTCGGCGACCGGGGTGGAGCGAACGATAGGACCAGCGTGGAAGATGGCGCCGCCGTGCAGGTCGACGGGAAGCTCGCGTCCGTACTCGATGAGACGGCGGTGCGCGACGTCGCGGCAGGTGGTGATGTGGCCGGTCAGATAGATAACATCACCGACCTTGATGTCTTTAAGATCCTCGTCGCTGATCGGCGTGTGCAGAACCTTAATCACAGCTCTACCCCCTTATGAGTAAGAAGTTCGTAGTTCAGATTGCGGTCGATGACGATGGTTCCACGGCGGTGCGACCAGCATCCGACGTTGACGGCGCACGACAGAACGGATGGATGGCGAGCGGAGTTCTCGATGTTCACGCCCATGACGGACTTGGAGCCCATCAAGCCCTGGGGACCGAGGCCGATGGAGTTGATCGCATCCTCGAGCTCCTTCTCCAGGCCAGCCGCCAGCGGGTTCTCGTTATGGCTGCCCACCGGGCGCATGAGGGCGCGTTTTGCCATGTAGGCCGCGGAGTCGATCGAGGTGCCAATGCCGACACCGACCAGCAGCGGAGGACACGCGTTGAGACCGTATGAGGTCATGAGGTCGAGCACGAACTTGACCACGGCCTCATAGCCCTCCCCGGGCATGAAGGTCTTGCCGCTGCCGGGAAGCGAGCATCCGCCGCCCGCCATGTACACATGCAGCTTGAGCTCATCGCTGTTCGGGATGATGTCCCAGTAGAGCCATGGGGAACTCGTGCCGGTGTTGGTCCCGGTGTTCTTCTCGTCGAACGTCTCGACCGTGTTATGGCGCAGCGGCGCGTTCTTCGTCGCGCGGAACACGGCCTCCTTGAGGATGGGAGCAAGGTCGTCGATATAGGGGAACTTGCTGCCCACGCTCACGAACATCTGGATGAGGCCAGTGTCCTGACAGGAGGGACGATCGAGTTCCCATGCCTTCGCCTGATTCTCCTCCATGGTCTTGTAGATCATCTGGGCCATCGGGTTGGACTCGTCGGCAGCGAGCTCTTTGAGCTTGGCCGTCACGTCATCCGGCAGCCGCTTGCCCACCAATCCCGTGAAGTCGGCAACGATTTCCGTAAGCCGCTCCAGTTCCTTGCTTTTCTCCACTTGAAGCAACCTCCCTGTCTAAGGGGGAGCCAACATCCATCGGCTCCGTTTGACCTTTCGGACAATTGGAAGGTTATACATTCACAGCCTGCGGTTCTTTTCCTTTGTTTAGCCCCTGATAGAGGAACTCGGGAAAAGATCGCCCCGTAAGGGAGTCGCAAAAGCAGGTCCCATATGAAGACTTCTCGATCGCGTGATGCGCGTGCCGCCCTGCACCAGGCGCCGCTCCCGCTCAACGTCTACCGATGCGGTCTCGAAGGAGACCTAAAGAATTGGATAATCGCGAATCTTAGGATTTCGAAGCGTACATGCCCGAGCAACCGCACGGGCAAACGGTCGATTTCTCGGGATAAGCGGCTCGTCAGGACGTTTACAGCAGATGAACGGCCTCATCAAGCTGACGGCGCACCGCGTCAAGGGCGGCGCGGAGCGCATCCGCCGCATCGGGGGCGGAGCCGGGGGCGATGCATGCAGCGGACTCTTCCTCGCGGTAGCGCGCCAGAACCGAGCACACGCCTTCATCGTCGAGTGCGATGAAGTTGAGTTTGAAATCGGCATCGTTTACCCGTGCGTCGTCGCTGACCATCTTACGGTACTCCTTCGGCGTGACGCCAAATGTCCGTTTGAACGCCAGGCCGAACGACCTGACATCAGGAAAGCCCGCCATCGCGGCCGCATCCGCGATACGGCAGTCCCCGGCGCTCAGCATCGACGTCGCCTGAGCAAGCCGAACGCGCGTCAGGTACTCGGAGAAGTTGATGCCCAGCTCGTTTTTAAACAGCTGCGAGATGTAGGTGGGGTTGTAACCGCTCATATGAGCCAGGTCCTCGAGCGTGATGCGCTCACGGAACCGCATATCGATATAGCGCACCAACTGAGCCATGGAGCCGGCCTCCGCGCCGGCTTTGTACGCTGCCGCAGGAAGTTGCATGCGCGGAAAGGCGGCGAGACATGTCGCGAGGCGATACAGCTCAGCGTCGTAGCGGATATCAGGGCCCGTCGCCTCAAGGCCCAGATCCATCAAGCGTGCCAGCGATGCACGCAAGGCGCGGAATCGCTCGTCCCCGCGGTGGGAACCCACAGAACGCAGCTCGATCGCCGTGCGCTCGGCCTCCTCAAAGTAGCCCTTGAAGAACACCGGGTCAATATGGAGAACCATCGCCGTCGCGTCGGCGTCAAGACCGAGTGTCGCATGGCCCTCGTTGGGATTGATAAGCACCAGGTCGTCGCCGGAAAGCAGGAGGTGCTCTCCGTTTACACTCAGCTCAATGGAACCGGCGATGACGCAGAGCAACTCGAGATCCGTATGCCAGTTGAAGTGATAGGAACCGATGCGATATGCGTAATGCTCGACCGCGAGTGCGCAGCGCGGATTCTCGTACCGATAATGATACTGGTCCGACATGGCTCGATCCCTCCCGTTCAATGTACCTTTCCGCCGCATGTGCCCGTAGGCACCGAATTGAGGCGCTGGCCGGCACACAGCCCTGCGCAGCCGGAGCGACCTCGGCTTCACCCGATGCCGCCCACGGCGCGTCTTTCAGAGCGGATGCGCCCCGATCGGAACTGGAGACAGCGAGGGCTACTCCTCCTCGTCCTCCACGGAATCCGAAGGCTTGAGGGTGTCCAGGAAGCGCTTGCGGCTCGCCTCGTACTCCTCGCGCGTCACGACGTCCTCGATGCGGAGGTTGATCCCCGCGACCTCGAGCCCGGTCATGGCCACAAGGCGATCGGTGACCCGCTCCTTGACATCTTCGAAGATGGCCGGAGCGTAGCTGCCGTACTCGATGATGACGGAGATGTTCACAACGACCCGGTTGTCGTCGGTGACCTCGACCGAGACGCCCTTGGTGAGGTTCTCGGCACCGAACTGCTCCTGCACGAAGTGCATGAGGTTGCCCTTCATGCCCAAGACATGGGGCACCTCGCGCGTGGCGAGCGCGACGATCTTCTCGATCACGCCGTTGGAATAGGTGAGCGAGTCCTCGGACTCGTCCAGGTCGTCCTCGTCGATGTCCTCCGCGGCATCGTCCAGGACGACGACCTCGGTGGCAACGGACTCGAGCTCCGCCGCCGCATCGGCGACCGGCTCCATGCCCTCCTCGCGCTCGACCGTTTCCATCTTCTCATCTGCCATGGCAATCACACTCCTAGCTGGTTGATGTTCGCAGCGCCGCCGCCGGCGCTAGTTGCCGCCGAACAGACGGCGGAAGAAGTTGACGATCCCGTTATCTCCGTCGCGCACCTGGCCCACGATCGCGCCGATGGCGACGAACGCGGTGATGACGATCGTGCTCCACAGGCCCAGCCACAGGATGAGGATGGCGACGACGAGGCCCGTGAAGGCCCCCATCGCCGTGTGCGGATGGGACTTGACGTAGCGCCAGGCCTCGGAACCGATACCCGAGATGAAACCCGCCGCCTCGTGGAGGCCGTCGTGCGACGAGCGACTGACGGCGTCTCCGCTGGACGCGCCTCCATCCGAAGCGGCCTGCGCCGCCTCGTCGTGGGACTCGACGGAAAGCTTGGGGAGCTTGCGCTCGCTGCTGTTGGTTCCACTCACTGGTTGACCTCCTTGGAAAGGGTTACGGTCTTAGCCGGGAGAAAGCGCACTCGCACGGATGTCGCCTCTATGCCCAGCATGCGGTC
The DNA here is from genome assembly GCA_048318985.1 of Collinsella sp. Lineage (GTDB taxonomy): Bacteria > Actinomycetota > Coriobacteriia > Coriobacteriales > Coriobacteriaceae > Collinsella. The sequence continues at coordinate 4,918 of DBFEBE010000020.1, read as the reverse complement.
GCAGGCGCGCTCCACGGCGCGCTGGACCTCCTCGGCGCGGGACTTCAAATCCGAGTTCCCGAGGTAGATCGCATCGATGGTAAAGCGGACCTCGTCGCGCGCCTTGCCGCGCACGCGGGCGTCGACGCGGTCGATGAGGACGTCCGGGTCCTCGGACGCCGCGGTGCGCGCACACGACTCGACCGCAGCCAGGCGCACCTCTATGTCCTCGTTGGCGGTCAACCGAATGCTATCGGGCTCCTTCCCGCGAGCAAGCGCCCGGATGAACACGAGGAGCGCCCCGGCTGCGGCCACGCACGCGGCGGCAGTCGCCGCGATCCGAGCGGGCGGGTAATCGACGATTTCCGTCGCCCCCGGAATCCGGCTCGGCCACAGGAAGGCGGCCAGCAGAGCGGCGCAGAAGACGGCGGACACGGCGTTCACGCCGGCGACGAGCTTTCGAAACACCCTGAACCATCTCCTTCGCACCCGGGGACCGATCGCATAGCGGATCCGTTCGTACTGCACGATTATATAGAACCTCGGCGGCTCTGCCGGGGCGTCGGCGGAATCGTAAGCCTAACGTAACGGAACAGGACCTCCCGATCGGACCTCACGATACTCCCATCCCGCCCACGCGGAGGCACCGATCCGATTCCGCGCGGGAACCCCACGAAACGCCGGGCCCGATCCAGGCGGAGCCAGGCAGGCAACCGTGCCAAAGCCCCAGGCAACCGAACGCGGGCGCGCCGTGCGCTCGGCAGAGAAAAGGGCCGGCCCGCGCTGGTGCGCAGGCCGGCCCGTCATGTGCTCAGGAATGCATCCCCGCTATGAGGCGCGGTCCAACCGGGACCTACTCCTCCTCGAGCGCGGCGATGACCTCGTCGGTCATGTCCATGGTGCTGTAGACGTCCTGGACGTCATCGAGCTCCTCGAGGCGGTCGATGAGACGCTGGACCTTCTTGGCGTCGGCGCCGGAGACGGCCGTCGGGGTGGTGGGAACCATGGTGAGCTCGGCGCCCTTGACCTCGATGCCCTGGGCCTCGATGCCCTTGGAGACGGCCATGAGGTCGCCCGCGGCGGTCCAGACGACCCAGTCCTCGCCGGCGTCCTCGTAATCGTCGCCACCGGCCTCGGCGATGGCCATCATGAACTCCTCCTCGTCACCGGCGGCGCCGTTGGCGATCATGGTCTCCTTCTTGGCGTTCGCGTCCAAGATCTCCTTGGAGACGACGACCTGGCCCTTGCGCTCGAACTGGAAGGCGACGGAACCGGAGGTGCCCAGGTTGCCGCCCGCGTGGGAGAACGCGGAGCGAACGTCGGCGGCGGTGCGGTTGCGGTTGTCGGTCAGGCACTCGACGTACACGGCGACGCCCGCGGGGCCATAGCCCTCGTAGACGATGTTCTCGTACACGGCGGCGTCGGCGCCGGCACCGAAGGCCTTGTCGATGGCGGACTTGATCTTGTCCTTGGGCATCGACTGCGCCTTCGCCTTGGCGACGGCGGCGGCCAGGGAGGCGTTGTTGTCCGGGTTGGGATCGTTGCCCAGGCGGGCGGCAACGGTGATGTTGCGGCTCAGCTTGGAGAACAGAGCGGAACGCTTAGCGTCCTGCGCGCCCTTGCGATGCTTGGTAGTTGCCCATTTAGAGTGTCCGGACATGCGAGACTCCTTATCGATAACCCAGCCCGTCCGCATGCCGCGGCTCGAGCCCTTGTTCACACACGTGGATGCATGATACTCCCAAGTCGGCGAGCTGAAAAGAACCCTGCATCCCTGCGCACGCAATACGCATGCAGCCGCCCCGCCGTGCCAAAAGGGACGTACCCTAACGGCACGGCGGGACGTTGCGGCCGCGACCTTACTGCCTGACGGGTCCGCCATCCAGATAGACGCGCTGGGGTCGATTCGCCCGGAGCGCCCAGACGATCAGGCCGGCACCGATGACGAGCAGCGGCAGCGACAGGACCTGACCCATCGTGATCACACCGCCGAACAGATAACCGAGCTGCGCATCGGGGACGCGCACGAACTCCACGAGGATGCGGGCGACGCCGTACCCCAAGATGAACACACCCAGGAACGTCCCCTGGGGCGGGATCGGCCTGCGGCGAGACAGGAGCTGCAGCACGACAAGCAGCACGACGCCCTCGAGCAGCGCCTCGTAGAGCTGGGAGGGATGGCGCGCGACGTCGCCGCCCGTCTCGAACACGACTCCCCACGGCAGGTCGGTGGGCTTGCCCCACAGCTCGCCGTTAACGAAGTTCGCGCAGCGGCCCAGGAACAGCGCGATGGGCGCGCCGGTCACCGCGAGGTCCGCGACGGTGAGAATGGACATCCGGTACAGACGGCACACGATCGAGCCGCCGAGCACGGCGCCCACCAGCCCGCCATGGAAGCTCATACCGCCCTGGTTCACCGCGAAGATCTCCAGCGGATGCGCCCAGTAGTATCCGTCCCCGTAGAAGACGACGTAGAACAGGCGCCCCCCGATAATGAGGCCGAACACGACGCCGACGACGACGGTGACCAAGTCGTCGACCGTGAGGCCCATCCCCCAGCGACGCTGGGTCCGGTACATGATGATCGCCGTCAGGATCGCTCCGAAGATGTACGCGAGGCCGTACCAATAAATAGTGATGGGCCCCGCCGAGATCGCGACGGGGTCCAAGGCGTGGTAAAGGTCGTTCAGCACGAGCCGCCCTCCCTAGGGTTGCAACGACACGGGGCCGCGAGCGTGCGCCCGCGGCCCCTCGATCCGGCAGGAAGGATTAGAACGGAGCGTACTCGTCGTACAGGTCCGCGGCGGCCGACGAACCGCCCATGTCGTTGACGGCGACGACGCGGGTGACGCCCGGGACGTGCTCCTTGAGGATGCGCTCGACGCCCATGGAGAGGGTGAGCTGGCTCATCGGGCAGCCGGCGCAGTGGCCGAGCAGCTCGAGCGACACGACGCCCTCGTCGTCGACGCCGACGTAGGCGAGGTCGCCGCCGTCCGCCTGCAGGTTGGGGCGGATCTCCTCGAGCACGGCCTTGAGAAGCTCTTCGTTAACAGCCACGTGGGCTCCTTTCATCGCATAGCAACCCGGCGCGGCGCGCTTGGGCCGGCCGGCGCGAACCGACAGGCGGCCCGCAGGTGGTCATTCATGATACTACACTTGCAGCTGGTACCCGAAACGAGGGCGCATCAGTCGGGAAGACGAAAAGTGCGCCCGGTCGGACGGCACGCCCCGAGCTTCCGACTCGGGACCAGCCTCCCCTGCCCCTTATTTATGGTACGGCTCCCCGCGCATGATCTTGAAGGCACGGTAAGCCTGCTCGAGCAGCACGACACGGGCGAGGTTGTGCGGCAGCGTGATGCGCCCGAACGAAAGACGCTCGTCGGCGCGAGCGTAGACCTCGTCCGATACGCCGCACGAACCGCCGATGACGAACGTGATGGAACTCGATCCGCGCACCATGAGGTCGTCCAGGCGCGCCGCGATCTCCTCGCTCGACCGCTCCTTGCCGGCGACGTCGAGCAGGATGACGTGGCTGCGATCGGGGATCGCAGCCAGGATCGCCTTGCCTTCGAGCGCGCGGGCGCCGTCCTCCCCGCCCGACTTGGCCGGGTCGCGGTCGGGCACCTCGAGCACCCTCACCGTCGCGTACCCGCCCAAGCGCTTGGCGTACTCGGCGCAGGCGTCGGACCAGAACCGCTCCTTGAGCTTGCCCACGGCGACGACGGTGATCTTCATGTGCATGACCTTTCGAACTCGGTGACCCATCCGCCGATGATAGCGCACCGGCGCCGCAGCGGCGGCACATCAGATGAAATCGTACGGCATGCGGCGAAATACCAGGAAAAACAGGGCGAGCAAAGGAACTGCGACCGGAGCGAAGGCAAAGGCGGCCCACATGCAGGCCAAGCGCACCGCGAGGAACACGACCCGGCGGGCGGGCGGGCGCTCACGCGTCTCGCACGTCATACGCACGAACGCCCCGCCCGGCGTGCGGCCGTCCCGCGCGAGCGGCACCGCGAACTCGACCAGAAGGAACATGGCAACCGGCAGCACATCCAGGCAAGGCCCCTCCGCAAGGCTGCGCCTCGCCCCGTCGGGCAGAACCAGCGTCGCAAGCGACCAGATGAGCAGCGTCGCCGACCAAACCAACAGCATGTCGAGCGAAAACGCCACGCCACGCCGCACGAAGCCCGGTGCGGTCGTGACGCTGCCCTCGTCGCGCTCGACGGGCGGCAAGACGCGCGCGAGGGCCTGCGCCGCCCACCATCCGATGACCGCGCCGCCGGCGTTCCACATAAGGTCATTCACGTCGAAGGTGCGGTACGCATACGGATAGAGCCAGAACAGGCCAGTAAGCTGAGCGGTCTCGACCAGCAGCGAGATGGCAAGGCCGAGCGCGGCCGTCGAGCGCAGGCGCATCCTGAACGCACGGGCGCAGATGAAGCCGAGCGGCATGAAGAAGATGATGTTCATGACGATCTGAAGCACGGCGGTGATGCCGTCCTTGCGAATATCCGCTATGAATGCCAACGGGTCGAGCTGGGGCGCGATGCCGTAGGTGATCCCGAGCCCGGCATCGCCCGCGGGCAGCGGATAGAGGGTGAAGCAGCCCAGACCGAGGAAGTACAGAACGATGAGGTAGGCCCCCGCCGCGGACCAGAAGCGCAAGCGGCCTTCGCGGTGGTAAAGGTGCGCGAGGATGGGAAGCGTGAGCATGAACGAAGCGGCAGGCCAAAGCTCAAACGCCACGATGAACTTGTCCGTGAAGCTCAAAAGAAACCCCATGTGCGCCCCCGATAGACACTCCGCGTCCGCGCACTCGCGCCGTCGACGGCGGCGGGCCCATGCCGCGCCGCGAGGCCATCTTCCCAAACGCCCGGAGACGCTGCCATCGATATGCCTTACAGGGGCCTAACGGAACCGTAAGGTACGCCCCGCC